>JAUVCD010001051.1 GCA_030590865.1 Myxococcales bacterium
CGTAGGCAGGGTCTTTCTTCTTCATCCTTTCCAGCCAGGCGGCAAAGGCCATGGAATCGGGAATGACAAAGTACATGGGCTCCTCGTGGTCGCCCACGGTGCGCGCGAACTGAATGGATGTTTTCGGTTTCATCCACTCGGCCCAATAGTCCATCACCGGGAATGGGATGGCGCGCGTTGCTCCAGCCGTGCGGTGAAGGCCTATGCCGAACGGGGAAGCGCCGCTCTGCTTCCACCCGGCCCGAACGCCCCTGTCAATGCCGGTCCTCGCAGCCGTGGCTGACACGGCCTGCTCATCGTCTACCCAGATCAGTTCGAGGTAGGCGTTTTCGAACAGGAATGCCTTCGAGGCTGTCCCCTGCCCCACGTGCCTGATGGTATCGCCGTCCAGTTGCAGCCCCGCATCCTCCAGCGCTTTGGCCTCCGGCGCTCCTGGTGCTACCCAGACCAGCACATGATCCACCCCCAGCGGAAAAGCACCCGCCGGCGAGGGCCGCTCGTTGCGCGTTGCGCAGCCCGACGCGAGGGAGAGCGCGCAAGCGGTCAACCCTAGTACCACCTGATCACATTTTCGACGGCCCCCGTGGGCCCGCGGTGGCGTCGTAGGGTTGTCGGCACAGAGGGCACTCACCGATGCGCGCGAGCAGTAACTGCTGCATGCGTCGGCGCACCATCGGCAACGTCCATCTGTACTTCCTCCGGGGGAAAAACCCGGCGCTGAATGGCCAGGAAACCGTGGGCGACGGTGCAGAGTGTGACGTGGTGGTGAAACCCTCGCCACGTTCTGCCTTCAAAATGGTCGAGTCCGATCTCTTCTTTCAACTCCTGGTAGTCGCGCTCGATCCTCCATCGCAGTTTGACGAGGCGGACGAGTTCACGCTTGGTCGTCGAACTGGGCAGATTGGAGACGTAGTAGCGATGCTCTCGCTTGGCAGGGCGCCATTCGCAGATCAGCCAGAGCTTTTCGGATGGAGGGCGGCCCTTAGTGCGGCGTTCCGCGAGGTGGACACGCTCGAATGCGAAGTGCCCGGACTTGGTGCCGCCGCGCCCATCGGTCACCGTGAACTTACGGTAGCGAAGATGCTCGCCCACCACTGAAATCGCAACCGGCTTGCGCCTCCCGTCTGTGTATCGAGTGCGCGGCCTGCCCATGACACGTTTCGCTTTGGGCTTCCGCGGGTTGCTGCCAGGAGGCCAAGTGATGTGGTTCCCTGAGATCCCAACCAAATAGGGGCAGTCGCGCTCGACCAGTGCGTCGCGGAACTCGGTGCTGTCACCAAAACCGGAGTCCGCGATCACGAGCCGCGCAGGCAGTCCCCAACTCAAAGCATCGTCGAGGAGGTCTATGACGATCTCCCACTTCCGTTGGAAGACCACATCATCCGGGATCCCCACCGAGCGGCGGCGTGAAATGTCACTCGCCCAGTCCTCCGGTAGATACAGCCGCATGCCGATGCACCCACTGCTGTCATCGCTTGCGACATGAAGACTCGGTGCTACCTGACAGTTGTCCGTGCGCCCCAAAGTGCCGGAGTACTGGCGCTTCACCCCGACCGAGTACTTCCCCTTCTTTGGAAAGCCCGTGTCGTCCACGATGAACGCCTCTGGTTTCAGTCGCTTCTCGAAACGCAAGGCGAGTCGACGCCGCACTTCTTCGTCAGCCCAACTGCTGATCGACACGCACTGCTGCAATCGCTGCCGCATACTCTCCAACTCATCGTCACGCGCGGCGAGTCGCCGGCCCATACCAACGGCCGTCTTGCGCCCACCGGACAGCAGCAGACCCGTCAGATACAGCGCCAGTGCCTTGCGCCGCTCAGGCCGACCCATGGTGTCCGTGATGTAGTCCAAGAACTCGGTCAGCTCTTTGTCGAGCTTCTTCATTTGTGCTGGCGTCATGACGACGCCAGATCAACTGCCGGTCCTCAGAGCAACAGAAAAGTCATCAGGTGGTACTAAGCATCGCATCGAAACGACGATCGAGAGGCCCGACAACGACGACCGCAAGAACGCCCTGCAGTACATTCTCCTGCACGAGCTCGGTCACATTGCCTCCTTCGGCCGCGACATTCACCCGAATTGGTG
>JAUVCD010000032.1 GCA_030590865.1 Myxococcales bacterium
TCACTGAGGATGAGCCCGAAACCCTCCAGCTCAACTCGGTCGACTACGACGCGTCGTCGGAAGCTCCGTCTCCGCGGGCTCGTTTCTCCCGCCCGTCTGCGCCTGTCCTCGAGTTTTCCAAGCCAGCGGCCTGTCCGCCCCTTCCAGCGGAGGGCGCGTCGAGCCCCGCAGAGGCCGCCGATGTGGATCTCAATGGCACCACCCTGGTGTCGGCCCGCTGGGACGCCACGCCCGACTCGGACCAGCCGTCGACGCGACGCGATGGTGGCTGGATCAAAGTCGAGGTCGAGGAGGCACCGCCTTGCGATCCAGCCGATGAGCTCGAGCCTTGGGGTGACTTCTTCAGCGCCGGTCACGATTCCTATCCGCCAGTCGTCGAAGAGCTCGAGCCAAGCGAGCCACCTGAGGCCGTGATGTTGACCGCAGCCGAGGCCAGCCGGCGCGCCACCTTGAGGCGGGCAGTGGCTTGCGCGGTGGGCGCGGTGGCTTTGATGGCGGTTGGGCTGGTGGCCAAGGCAGCCGTTTCGGCAGATCCAGTGGTGGCCGAGCGCCACCATGCGACCGCTGCAGCGATCATCGCCCACGAGGCTCCGCCAGCCGCCAAGGCTCGCCAGGTCGAGGCCAACGCGGCTTCGCTCGCGGCTGCGGACCAAGCTGCCGCCACGCCGGTCGCCGAGCCGAGCGCCGCGAGCACGTTCGACCAGATCGCGGCCGAAGCGCTGCGGCTGCTCAACGCCCGCCAGTTCGACCAGGCTGCCGTTCAGGCCCGTCAGCTCATCGCGATCAATCCAAAGAGCGCCTACGGCTATCGTTGCCTCGGTTCGGCGCTGCAGGATCTAGGCGACTACGCTGCTGCGCGGGCCGTTTACAGTGACTGCGTCAAGCAGGCCGACGAAGGCAACGTATTCGAGTGCTCCGCCTTGGGCGGCCGGTAGGACAGCAACCGTGCCCCCGGCGGAGGATCGCCAGACTAGGGCGCGCACCAGTCGGCGTGAGGGCTGGCTGGGGTCGTCACGACGCCGGGCAAGGTGATCTGTCGGGGGTTGTTGGTGTAGCGGTCGGTGGTGAAGACCAGATCGTCTAGCTGAGCGTCTGCTGCGTTCGGGTAGAGCGTCCCGTCGCCATCCTCTTGCCGGTCAGTATTGTAGAAGAAGTTGTCCCCGACGGTGGTATCCGCTGCCCGGGTCCCGACCATCACCGCCGAGTCGACGATGGCATTGCACGACACCTCCAGCCCCACCTCGTTGTCGTCGTGGGAGAACCAGCGCGAGTGAGCCTCGATGCCCACCACCGTGTTGTGCTCGTAGACGACGTTCGAGGACCAGTAGAAGTAATGACAGTACTCGGTGCCGCCGCTGGTGCTGAATCCGATGTTGTGGAAGATGTTGTGGTGAGCGTGCAGGTTCTCGACGCTGTAGGGCAGTCCATGGGGATCGCCGAAGGACAAGCCGCGATTGGAGTCGAACACCACGTTGTCGAACACCTCGATGTTCTTGACGTGATAGTGCCCGCCAAAGGCGGTGCCCCAGCTGCCCGAGCCGCCGCCGTTGGTATCGGTGTGTCGGTAGCCCCACATGACGTTGTGACTCACGATGATCGGCTTGGCAGGATCATCGGAGCCTCCCTTCAAATCGATGGCGTTCTCGGTCCAGGCCCACAGCCCGTCGGGATCGTGGTTGCCTTGCCCGTCGGTGTAGACGTCGCTGTCGACGTAGATGTGGTTGCAGTCGATGACCGTGCCCGGATAGTTCACCTCATGCCCGCCGGTCAGCTCTGGGTGACGGATCAGCATGACGCCGTCGTTGCAGTTGCGCATTTCGTTGTCGAGGATGTGCACATCCTCCACCCGTCGATAGTCGTCCCAGGGCGTGCCTGAGAGCATCACCGCGACGGCGTCGGCGTCGATGCCCGCTGGCGACATCGGATCCATGCGGCAGTGCTGAATGGTGATGTCGTGGGTGGGCGCCGCGTCGTCCGTTCCGCTGAGCACCAGCACCGCACCTCTGAAATCGGAGAAGTTCATCCGATCGATGACGATATGGTCGCTAACGGGCTGGACTCGCAGGCCATATTGGTCGCTGTAGCCGATTGCAGAGAGCCGGTGGACCGTCCAGTTCGACACGCCGTCGAAGATCAAACGCACGCTCGCCTGTTGCGCGACCAGCAGCTGTGCTGGGTGCAGATCGGTGTCGTTCTGTAGTGCGACGAAGCGGGGATGGTCTGTGGTGCCGCTCGCCGTGATGGTCACCGTGCCGTAATCCTCATGGGGAGCGACGTAGAAAATGCGCTTGTCTGCATCGTTGATGTGGGACCAGTCCTCGACCGTTTCGATCAAGAAGTGCTCGGCGTTGCTGTTGTCGTAGGGCGGTACCTCCACCGCCAGAGCGTAGCTGGAGCATTCGGTGCTACCGGCGTCCACGTCGCCGTCCGCTTGCCCGTCGGCTGCGTCCGAAGTGGACCCATCGAGCAGGAGACCTGCGTCTGAGCCCGCCGTCCCATTGGTGCCAGGAGGCGAGCTATCATCGTCGCCTGAGCAAGCTGTAAAGCCACCGGTCGCGACCAGCAGAACGCTGAGGACCATCAGCCACCGAGTCGTCTGCGTCGTCACCACCACCGCACCTCCTACAGCGGTTGACTGTGCTGGGGAGATGCCGGGCCTGTCAAGCCTGCGGCTCGGGGCGCGCGGCTCTGCGTGTTCAACTCTGGCCGAGCTGCGGCCGAACCAGGTAGGCTGAGCACAATGGTGGGAATGGTGGCCAAGGCAGTGAGTCGAGCGGGAAAGGTGCTGGGGATCGCAGCTGCTGTTGCCGCGATCGCCACGGCCTGCGGTGGCTCGAGCGAGATCCTCGATGCCAGCAGCGGTGGTGAGGGTGGCATCGGCGGTACAGCAGGCGCCGGGGGCGTGGGCGGAGGCGCCTGCGATCCGGAAATCTGCGACGGCCTCGACAACGATTGCGACGGGCAAGTGGACGAGGACTGCCCCTGCGATGGAGGCACCCAGCAAGACTGCTATTCAGGCGACCCCATTACGGAGAACATCGGGGAGTGCCGTCACGGCATCCAGACCTGTCAGAGCGGATCGTGGGGCGCCTGCGTCGGCGAGGTGGTGGCCGCTACCGAGCTGTGTGACGACGATCTGGACAACGACTGCGACTCCGAGGTGGACGAGGACTGCCCGCCCCCCGAGCGCTGTCTCGACGACTTCGCCGATGTCCCATTGAGCCACCCGGCCTACGAGTCCATTCACGCACTCTACGTTCACGAGGTGCTCAACGGCTGCTCGAGCGCGCCGCTGCTCTATTGTCCGGACGATCCGTTCCTTCGGCGGCACCTGGCGGTGGTGCTCGTCAACGCGATGGGCGCGGCGCCATCCACTGCGGCGCTCAATGCCTATTTCACCGATCTCACGGACGCCGCCACCGCCCCCTACATCAATCGATTGTTCGAGCTCGGGATCACCCAAGGCTGCCAGACGAACCAGTTCTGTCCCGACGACCCCACCACCCGCGAACAAGGCGCGGTCTTCGTCATTCGCGCCATCGGGGATGCACCGTCCGGCGCTGCCATCGACGCCTATTTCAGCGATCTCCAGGGCACCACCGGTTACGGCTATATCAACCGCTTATGGGAGATCGGGATCACCTTAGGCTGCGGCACGGGCCTGTTCTGTCCCGCCGATCCGCTGCGGCGGGACCACGGGGCGGTCTTTGTCGCCCGAGCCTTCGGCTACACGACCGAGATCTGCAATCCCTGACCGCTTCGTGCGCGGGCTGTGCTGGCCGCCCGTTGGTCCAGCCCTAGCCCGTCACTAGGAGGCCGAGCTGCCAGGGGTGGGGCATTCGGCTAGACTCGCCAGGTGATACTGAGGTTGCCGGCCATCGGATTTCTGGGGCTGCTGCTGTGGAGCTGCACGGCACCGCCACCGGGTCCGGCACATTGGTCACCCATTGTCGTCTCCGCCGGACCGAGCGCCCCCTTGGTCACTCCGCTTCCCCGAACCAAGCGGCCGCTGCGCTGCGTGCTACGCACTCCGTCGTGGGCGGAAAACCACCCGCCGGTCCCGCTGCGCTTCGGACCTGAGTCCGAGCCCTTTGCTTTTTTGGAAGGTGGCGTCGTCAAACTCACCTTGGGGGACGGCCCAGAGGCGGGTGCGAGCCTCACGAGTCGCAGCCAGGGCATCGCCTTGGAGGCGGTGGTGAAAGCAGGTGATCTCAGCTTCCTGCCCCGCCGAGCGCTGACCTTCGAGGGGTTCGTGATTCCTCTCCCGACCACTAGCCTCGTCTACCGAGGACGGACGGCAACGGGCAAGCCGCTGGTTCAGCATGTCCTCGTGGTGAATGAGCAAGAGACTCGCGGGCTCACCAGGGCCGTCGAGTGCGACGATCTGTCGCTCGACGTGCAATCCTTCGACGCCGAATACAAGCTCGGCATTGCACATGGCGTCGGCGCTGAGGCAGTCATCGTAGCCCGTCGCTTGCCGTTGTCGGCTACTGCCGGCGGGGCACCGACCGTGACCTTTTCACTCCGTTCGGGGCGGACAGCAAAAATCTTGGATCGGGTACCAGGCTGGGCTCGCATTCGTTGGTATCGGCGCGAGGAGCTGGTTTTCGGGTGGGTCCCAAGTGATGCCTTGAAGCCCCTCTCTCTGGGGAACATGTGGGACGAGTCGGTGGGTCGGGTGCGGGATCCGGACCGGCGCGACCTGTCCTTGTCTGGCGCTGCCGAGCTTCCGCCCCAACGGCTTGCCTGCGCCGCGCCGATCGAGCTGCTAGGTGAGCTCGGCGGAATCCGCCAGCCTGTTGGCGAGATCGCCCCAGGGACGGTTTTCGAGGTCTACCAGCGCCATGCGCCGCTCACCCAGGTGTATCTCCAGACCTCTGACGTGAGGCGGGCAGGCGGCGCACGCTGGCTCGTTGCCGCGGCCGAGATCGACAGGTGTCAGCGGCAATAGGCGCTCGATCCCCTGGGACCGGGTTGTCCCTTGCATATGCCACTAGATCGCGCGACCCTCGCCGCCACCTAACGGCCCTTCACCCCAGCAGCTAGCACCATGGAACAAAAGAAGCACAGCACCATCAAGCGGATCATGGCCAAGCGCTGCGACTTGTGCCTCCCCTGTCGCTACGCCCGGGCCAATCCAGACACCAAGGTCGGCAAGGCCATCGCCTGGCACGGCTCGTGGTGCCCCTTCTGGAAGGCCTGGCAAGACGTCTACGGCGAAAAGCCGTCAGGCTAGTCTGGGCCGAGCAGCCCGCGCTCTCGCATGATGGCGCTCATCAGCGCCGTGGCCGCCACGTAGCCGAGCAGGCCGCCGGTGAATAGCCGCGTGGCGTGCCACATGGGGTGCCAGCCGATATCCTGGATGACGATATCGGCCACCATCAGCAGGCCCGCGCCCAGCAAGGCCAGGCGCGCTTGCTTCAGCGTCGGCCGAGGCCAGCAGATCAGCACGCCCAGAGAGAGGCCGGCGAAGATGCCGGCGCAGCGGCTGCACAGGGGCATCGCCACTCCTGCCAGCTCGATGGTTCGCTCCGGGAGGCGATGACAGATGGCGGCGAAAGGCAGATCGACCATCACCCACAAGAGCTTTGGTTGAACGTAGGCCGTGGCAAAGGGCAGCCACCAGGGCAGGGTGCCGACCAGGAAGAAGCTCAGCCGTGCAAAGAACAAGAGCTGCCGGGAGGCGCGCTCTCGCTTCGCTGGGTCCGCCGCGGCTGCCGGCGGTGGGGCAGACATCAGTCGCCGTCCTCGCCGCTGCGCTGTGATTTGGCTTTGGGATCCATCCCCAGCCGCTTCATCACCTGTTGCAGGTCGTCCCACACCTCACGTTTCTTCTCCGGCTGACGCAACAGGTAGGCGGGATGGAAGGTCGGCATCAGTGGGATGCGGCCGCGGTAGAGCTTCCAGGTCCCGCGCATGCGGGTGATCCCCATGGATGAGCCAAGCAGGCCCTCCACCCCGGTGGCGCCGAGGCAGACGATGACTTGCGGCTCGAGCAGGGCCAGCTGCTCATGCAGATAGGGTAGGCAAGCGGCCATCTCGTCAGGCTCGGGCTTGCGGTTGCGCGGAGGGCGACACTTGACCACGTTGCAGATGTAGACCTCGTCCCGTTGATAGCCCATGGCGGCGATCATTCGGTCGAGGAGCTGTCCTGCTTTCCCGACGAAGGGCACTCCCTGGGCATCTTCGTTCGCTCCTGGTCCCTCGCTGACGAAGACCAGCTTCGCGGCGGGCGAGCCACGACCGAAGACGGTGTTTTGGCGGGTTTCGTGGAGGCCGCACTTGGTGCAGCCGCTCACCTCGTCCGCCAGCTCAGCCAACCGGGCCGCCCGCGCCGCAGGCGTGTCGGGCACGTCGATCGATGGGGCCGCCCTGCGGGGCGCTGCAGGTTTTGGCGTCACTGCGCGAGCCTGTTTGGGCGGCCTCGGGGCAACGGCCACCGGTGGCTGTGTCGCTGGGCTGGCGTCCTCACTCGGTGCGGTAACGGGTGGTTGTTCCACTACCGGTTGCCGCGCAGCGCTCGGCGCCTCCGTTGCTCGCGGCAGCTCGTCCACTCCACTATCGGCCACCCACTCAACCCAGGCACGAGCCTGCCGTGCCAGCTCGGCCAGCTCGCTCCGCAGGTCATCTGGGGCGCTCACGACGTCATGCTCCTAGTGGGGGCGTCCGAGGTCCGAGTTCGAGGTCCGAGTTCCGAGTTCGCGTTAGAGGTTCGAGGTTCGAGTTCGACCTCGAGTCCCAGTCAGTGCCCCGGTTGCCTCACCAGCCAGCGCTCCGTTTCCAGCGCCGCCATGCATCCGGTGCCAGCAGCGGTGACCGCCTGACGGAACGTCCAGTCCATCACGTCGCCAGCGGCAAAGACTCCCTCGACGCTCGTTTGGGTCGTGCCGGGCGTGACCTTGAGATAGCCGTTGTCGTGGGTATCGAGCTGGCCGGTGAACAACTCGGTCATCGGGGTGTGGCCGATGGCCACGAAGAGGGCATCGGTCTTGTGCTCGTAAACCTCGTCGGTCTTCAGGTTCTTGAGCATCAACCCGGTGACCTCTCCCTTTGCAACGTCCAGCACGTCGACCACCGTATGGCTGAGCAGCAGCTTGATCTTGGGATTCTCACGGACCCGGTCGCCCATCACCTGTGAGGCCCGAAACTCGTCCCGCCGGTGGATGACCGTCACCTCGGAGCACAGCCCGGAGAGGTAACCCGCTTCCTCGAGCGCCGAGTCGCCGCCTCCCACCACGGTGACTGGCTTGTTGCGGAACAGACCCCCGTCGCAGACGGCACAGGCGCTCACGCCGCGGTTCTTGAGCTTGTCCTCGTTGTCCAGGCCCAGGTAGTTGGCTCGGGCGCCGGTGGCCACGATCACTGCCTTGGCCAGGTACAGGTCGTCGTCGACCCAAATCTTGAAGGGCCGCTCGCTGAAGTCGACTTTGGTGACATCGGAGGTAATCAACTCGCAGCCTTGGCGCTCCGCTTGGCCACGGAACCGTTGCATCAGCTCGGGGCCGGTGATGCCATCGTCGAAGCCTGGGTAGTTCTCGACGTCAGTGGTGAACATGAGCTGGCCACCGGGGATCAAGCCACCAGCCATGAACCCCTCGAGGCAGAGCGGTTCGAGGGCGGCTCGAGCGGTGTATATCCCGGCCGTCAAGCCTGCCGGACCGGAGCCGATGATGACGACATTGCGCGGATCTGATGTAGCCATGATAGCCGGCTAATACACTCGTCCAGCGGCTGCGTCATGCTTGCTGAAGGGCGCACCCCAGGCTGACCCCAGCAGGGGCTCCCAAGGCGCTCTGACGTAGCTTAGAAGTGGACCGTCGCTCCGAGGGCCACTTCGTCGAGGCTGGCCGTCGCGCTGCCGCCATTGACCGTCTGCCGGGTGCGGAAGTCGACTGTCGTGGCGTCTCCAGAAATGGTCTTCACCAGGCCGGCGCCGCCGTTGTCGAGGGTCAGGAAGAAGGTGTGCTGGTAGGCCGCGGAGATGTCGACGGGCCCTAGTCGCACGGTGGCACCACCGGCCACACCAACTTTGCCGCCGGCGTGGAAGTCGAGGTTGAGATACTCGTCGTCCACCCCTTGGGACTCGAAGAACCCACCGACGCGCAGCGCCAGCAGATCGGGGATGGGCACGTAGTCCCCCCCCAGCCTCACGCCGAGCACGTCCCGCCAGTGGTGGGGCACGTCGGCGTTCTTGGGCACGAAGCCCGGGGTGCCATTGATCTGGATAGCTTCGTCGAACCGGATCACCACCGCCTCGACGGCGCTGTTGTTGGCCCAGGTCAGATCGAGCTCGATGTCGAACAGATCTTCGCTCATCGAGTCCCGCGCCCAACCTCGGTGCTGGGTGATGAAGTCCTGCGGGCGGGGATTGCGCCGGGGGTGCCGGTAGCGGATGGCGACCATGGCTTCCATCGGGATGGCCAGCTCGAAGGTCCCGGCGTTCTTCGCGTCGGTGATGTTCGCCGGGTCATTGATGACCGCGGTGTTCACCTGGCCGTTGTCGGCGTAATAGTCCGCCTGGGCATAGAGATCGGTGGTGGTTCGGATCGCATCGGACCACCGGTACCAGCCGGCGAGGTCGACCCGCCGGTGGGGGGCCCACATGGCGCTGGCGACCAGGCCAGGGACGAAAGCGTCGAAGCCGCTGATGGTGGCGCGAATGTCGTTATGGTGATCGTCAGGTTGCGGGTCGCCACGGATGATGGAGATGGCCTCGGTCATGTTCGAGGTCTCCAGCGAGGCCAGCCCCCAAACGAAACCCGCACCGACCGACAAGTCCTTGGTGATGGCCACCGCTGCGGACAGGGTTGGAAAGGCCACCAGAGCCTCTCGGTGCATCAGCAGATACCGCTGGGGCGCCGGATGGTCGGCGTCCACGCCGAAACGGTTCGTGTAGCTCATCGTCTCGGGCCACTCGACGGTGCCCGCCGCGTGGGGCGAGACGGTCCCCACCCCGAGGGCGAAACGCTTGTGCAGGCGAAAGACCGCCCCGAGCTGCGGGTTAGGGAAGGGCGCGGCGTCGCCGCAGACCTCGTCAGGAGGGGCGGCCAAGTCTCGCCCGGGCGCCACCGGCTCGCCGTCCACGTTGCGTCGGTCGAAGCACTGGCGAAGGAACATCAAGTGGGCGCCCAGATGCACGCCACTGGGTTGGGTGACCATCGCTGCCGGATTGACGAAGAACGCCAGCGGGTCGTCCGCCCGGGCAAGCCAGGCGCCGCCACGCCCGAGCCGCACGACGCCGACTGACGGTGATTCGATGCCCGAGCTGGCCTGTGCCGGACTGGCGGTCGCGAGCGTCGCGCCTACCAGTGCAGCGCTCCCTAGCGCTCGCCACCTCACCGATGGGTTTGTCGGCATCTTCTGCCCTCGCTTCGGATGGTTCGGCCGTTCACTTCGCTGGCGAGTCACCTCATCGGTCACTTCACCGGCGAGGCCTTGAGCGCCGCTCTCCCCTGTTTTTCGTAGACCCGGAACTTGACCCGCTCGCATTGGTGGCGGGCGATCAAGGCGTCCTTGTTACGTTGCAGCGTGCCCTTGAACTTCTCGTAAGTGAGCTTCTTGGTGGGCTCGCCGAGCTTCTTCTTGAGGGCGACGAAGTCGGTGAACACCTTGCGCCACTGCCCCGCCTCGTCGAGCGGTGCGTCCCCTTGGTCCGAGCCGCTGGCGCTCTTCTTGGTCGATGGTGCCGCCGAGCCTCGGTCCACCTCGGTGACCGGGCCAGAGTCGGCTGGTCCGCCGCTGATCGCCGTGGCGGGCTCGGAGCTTGCGGCCACGTCGTCCGCGCCACTGGATTCAGGTGGCGCCGCACTGTCCGACTCTTCGCCCCCAGTCTTGGCTTTGGGAAGTGAGCGCTTGGGGCGCGACTTGGGTACCGAGCGTTTCCGCGTTGAGCGCTGGGAGTCCGGCGCGCGATCCTCCATGGTCAGCTCGCCGGCTTTGGGGACTGAGAAGGCGCTCATCTGAGGTTGGGTCGGCAGCGGGCCCAGCACGCTTTCCATGTCCGCTGGCCCCCGGTCGATGCCGGCCTTGGCGGCGATCTTGTCGAGCGAGTCGTTCACATTGGCGGCGATCTTTTTGTAGACGCCCCGGAAGGTGGACGGTTTCAGCACCTCGGTCTCGCTCTTCCTGTCCCCCAGCTCGGCTACCGAACGGCGGAATTTGCGCAGCGGGAGCGTGTGTTCGAGAATCGTGAAAATGAGTCCGAGCAGCGTGGCACCCGCCGCTCCGGCGATGAGGATCCACAGCGGCACTGCCTTCTTGTCGTTGGCGTCTGCGAGGCGCTCGAACTCGGCAGGGTCGTTGACGATGGCTTGGCGGTGACCCACGACGTAGCCGGCACCTAGACTCCAGGCCTCGCCAGGCATCCGGGCGAAGATGGCCATCACGTCATAGCCCGGGGTCTCCCGTAGCAGCCGGGCCGCCGTGCGGCCTTTCTCCATGTAGTCCTTGTCCTGCTGCAGCTTCTCGATGTCCGCCGAATGGACCTCGAGCGCCGCCTTGTCGAACGACGGCGGGGCGCCGCTGGCCACCCGAGTGGCGCCGGCGAAGAAGGCTACTGCCGAGCCGGTCCGGTTCGAGATCGCCTGGGCGAAGCTATCGTCGACGACCTTGGCCGCGATGATCGCGCCAACTGGGGTGCCACCAACGACGATCTCCACCGGTCGAGCGACGACCCGGTAGATCTGGCCGTCAAATACCCAGGCATCGTCACGGATCCAGCCATGGATGGCATCGGCGACGATCGAATAGCCGCCCATCTCGAAGTGTTCCGAGCCAGTGCCGCGCTCGAAGTTATCGTTGGCCAGCACGCGACCGTGGATGTCCACTGCCCACAGGGCGTCGAAGGGCACTCCGCCTTTCTCCCCCTGCTTTTCCCGGAAGCTGGCCAGGGCGCTCTTGGCCCCTTGGCGCACCTTGTTCTTCAGCTCGGAGAGCTTCTCGGCCTTGCTGGCCGCCTGGAGGCCCTTGGTGATCTTTGGGTCCAGTACCAGTGGGATGAGTGCCGCGGCGCGGGTGCGGGAGTCATCTTTGAGGTACCAGCCGACGGCGTTGGAGGCCGACGTGAGCAGTCTGGCGGCGTTCTTCTGGCCGTTGCGGTTGGTCACCGCCGTGGCGAGATAGAGCAGGAAGATCACGCCAGCGAGTGCGGCGGACAGGAAGAGGTACCAGAAGCGAGACAGAAGCACGGCTCAGCCTCCTTTCTTCTTGGTCACGCCAACGACTAATGGCTGCATGATGGGCTGAATGGCCGGCGCCGGACGAACCTCGATTTTCAGCGGTTTGCCCACTGGCTTGCCCATGAAATAGCCTTGCAGATTATAGGGCCCCGGCTCGAGGTCAGGCACCAGATACTCGGCTGGCTTGGTGGTCATTGGGCGGCCGATGGCGGCGGCCTTCGGCTCGACCACGATCCAAGTGCGAATGGACAAGAAGTACTCGTCCCGGATTTCGTAGACACCAACGGCTGGGGGCTTCCAGATGCGCTGTCCGGCCGGCTTGGTCTCCTCAGCGCCTAGCCCCCCCTGCTTGTGCTCAGCGTCGTAGAGCTTGTGTGGAAAGGGGTCATCGTTGACGAACTGGACGTTTTGTCCCTCGGCGACCACCAGCGTCGCGGGAGTGGTGCGTCCACCGCTGACGTGGATGGGTATGGGCTGCGACTTGGGCGCTGCCTTACCTGCCGAGAGGGCGACGATGCACAGCTCCTTGGGCAAATAGGCGGAGAGATTCTTGGCGGATTTGCTCACCGTCGTCGAGGGCTTGCGGAAGGTGTAGCGGTGATTTTTGGGGTCCGCTGCTTCGGTCCACACCGGATTCAGCAACGACTTGCCACCCTTGATGGTGCCCTTCACCGAGACCTTGGGGAGCGGTTCGTCTTGGGCTCTTGCGTTGGGCCAGGTGAGCAGGGTCAGCAGGCCAACGCCTAGGACGATGGCGCGCCAGGACAGAGCGAACAGGCGTGTGCTTTCCATGTGGTGGTCAAAGTAGCGGAATCGCTGTCCGGAAGGAACACCCTCGGGCGAGTTGTCCGCCGCGGACCTCGGGGCCAGCGCCTCTGGGATGGCTCGGCCGCGGGCTGGGGGCGGTGGGGAGTTGACGAGGACGGTTGTCCCCGGCCGGACCGACGCTATGATGAAATGGTTCCCTCTGCCCGTTTCGTCAGGTGTAGACCTATGAATCCCGAGTAATGTTCGACCAGGGGCGCAGGCGCGGTCGTGGTGAGCTCTCCTGGAACTCGTTTCTGGGAAGGCCTGAAGCGGCACCGAGTGCCCCACCTAGCTGAATGCTAGGGGTTCGGGTCACTCGCCAACGATTGGGGCGGTAAGGAACAGTTTGGGTCGGCCTCTAGCCGACCCTTTTTTTTGCTCTGCTTCTTTCTTGCTCTGCGCCAGGCTCAGAACGGCACGATTATTTTCGGTTTGCTGGGCATCTTGCCCGGCGCCTTCCACTTGGGCTGGGCTGGTAGGGGTGCTGCGGGGATTGGGGGCAGCGGCGGAGGCAGCTCCACCTTGGGCACTGCCGGGGGCTGCGGCGTCCCGTCCGCCGCCGGATCCGGCTCGGCCTGCCCAACCTTCGCCATCGTCGCTGGCGTCGGCGAGCCCGCACAGGCTCCGCCAAGCCAGCGCCCCAGCTGGGTGGCCAGCTGCTCGTCTCGCAGCAACGTGCCGATTACGCCCTTGCCGGTGACGGCCAGGTCGAGGATCGCGCCAACGCTCCGAAAAATATGGTGTAGCTGCTTGTCGTGATCCCCCGCCGCGCGAACGCAGGTGATCAGCTGCCCGTCAGGCAACGGCCGCTTGCCTTCTGGCGCGTCGAGCTCGATGTGCATCGGCCCGGCCAGGCTATAGGAGGCGATGGTGGCGCAAGTGCCCTCGGTCAGCAGATCAGGCGTGGCCAGGATCAGATCGATCCGCGCCTTGCGCCCCGCCAGGGTCACGGCCCGCACCTTGCCAACCTCGACCCCGGCGACGGTGACTGACGCGCCTTTCTGCAGGCCCCGAGCGTCATCGGCCTCGATGGTGAAGGGGAAGGGGCCTCGGCGGGGGCGCTCACATGCCGTGAGCACTGCGATGAGCGCCGCAGCGACCATTACGAGTGTCAGAGTCTTGGTCCTCGGTCTGGGGCGAGAGGCGATCATGGGTCGGTTATCCCAGCTGTCGGTGTCGCGGTTAAGCGAAATAGGCGCGACCTGAGCCTTTGGCAGGGCGGCGGACGCCGTGGTCGGCTCAGCGCCGCGCGGGACGTGAGGCAACAGCCCAGGAGCGCTCGCCAGCTCGTCAAGCCCCCACGGCGTGCAGCAGCTGTTCGTGCACCAGGCCGTTGGACGCGGCCACATGGCCGACGTGGTAGTCCGGCGCTCCGCCGGTCAGCGAGGTGACCTGTCCGCCGGCGGCGAGCACGATGGCGGCCCCTGCGACCGTGTCCCAGACGTGGAGGCGCCGTTCCCAGAATGCCTCGTAGGTGCCGTCGGCCACCATGCACAGATCGATGGCGGCGCTACCGCAGCGGCGTACCCCCTGGCAGCGGCGTTTCACCTGCATGAACGAATCGAAATTGTTGTCTGGCACCTGATCCCGCAGGGGTGGGAAGCCGGTGGCCACCAGGGCGTGGCCGAAGGATGCCGTCTCGCTGAGCTGGCAGGGCGTGCCGTTGCAGCTGGCCACTCCGCCGGTATGGCCCAACCACGTCAGATTCAGCACTGGGGCAACGACGGCACCTGCCACGGGCAGCTCGCTCGGCGGTCCAGCTGGCTGATTGGGGGTTAGGACTTCGCAAAGCCCGATGGACACGCACCAGAACGGGTGGCCGTGGACGAAGTTGGTGGTGCCGTCCAGCGGATCGACGTACCAAATCAGCGGCGATTCGGTGCCCTGGCGGTGGCGGCTGCCTTCCTCGGCAACGACCCGAATGTCCGGCTCGGCAGCCCGGAGGCGCTGGAGGATCAAGGCCTCACTGCCCCGATCGAACTCGGTGACCAAATCGCGCCGTCCCTTCTCGTCAGCAGCGGGCCGGGACCGGTAGCCCTCCATCACCAACTGGCCGGCTTCGGTGGCTACCGCTCGGGCGAGCTCGGTCAACGCGGCGAGTCGCTCAGCGCTCGCGCGTGCTCGAGACGCGCTCATTGGGCCAGCGCCTTGGGCAGCTTGACGCCGATCCCACCGAAAGCCCCATTCGAGAGCAGCACTACCGTATCGCCAGGGCGGGTCTGTTCGCTCAACAGGGCGATGATGGCATCGATCGATGCGGCACGATCGGTGCGTACCCCCTGCTCAGCGAGCCCTTCGGCGAGAGCTTCCAGATCGAGCCGCTCGGCCGCGGGGATGTTGTCCCGTCCCAGGGGCGGGAACACCACCCGGTCAGCGGCGTTGAAGGCCTCTAAATAGGCCTGCTGGTGGAGGGACCGGCAGGCGGTGGCCGAGCGAGGCTCGTAGACCGCCCAGAGCACGCCCTCGGGGTAGCGAGCTCGCAGGCCACGCAGGGTCTCCCGTACCGCCGTGGGGTGATGCGCGAAGTCATCGATGATCCGCACGCCGCCCACCTCGGCCAGCAGGTCCTGGCGTCGGGCCACCCCGCCGAAGGTGCTGAGCGCTGCGAGCGCCTGGCGGGCGGGTACGCCAAAGCCTTGGGAGGTCGCTGCGCTCGCGGCCAGCGCATTGCGCAGGTTGTGGTCGCCGGTCAGGGGGAGGGTGGCACGTCCCACCTGGCTGCCTTCCACGAAGACGTCGAAGGTTTGTCCAGGCCCATCTGTTCCAGCGGGAGCTGCGAGCCAGTGGGGCGGCATTCCGTGCCAATCGTCGCCCTGGAGACCGTACCAGGCGATGGGAGCGATGGCGTGGTTGCTCACCAACTCGACGACCAGCGGATCGGCTCCATGGGCTACGATCAGGCCGTCAGCAGGGACTCGCTCGATGAAGCCGACGAAGGCGGCACGGTAGGACGCCTCGTCCGGATAGATGTCGATGTGATCGTGCTCGATAGAGGTGATGATCGCCACCTCGGGGCGGTAGTGCCAGAACTTGGGCGTCTTCTCGAAGAAGGCGGTGTCGTATTCATCTCCTTCGATGACGAAGGGGGGGCGGCGGCCCGTCGGTCCGTTCGGCCCGGTTGGTGTGGTGCCTTGGGTCGCCGGTAGCCGAAAGCTCTGCTCGAAGTCATGAGGGAGCCCTCCGATCAGGAACCCAGGCTTGGCGTCGCTCTGGTCGAGCAACCAAGCACACATGGCGCTGGTGGTTGTTTTGCCGTGGGTGCCTCCCACGACCAGCGGTGCGGTGCCTGTGAGAATGTGATCCCGCAGCGCTCCGACGATGGAGGTTACCTTCAGGCCACCATCGATGGCGGCTCGAGCCTCGACGTTGTCCGGTCGGCAGACGTTGCCGACCACCACCAGATCCGGTCTTGGTTGATCGAGATGTTTCGGGTCGAAACCTTCCATCAGCTCGATCCCCCAGCGCTCCAGCGCCGGGCCCATGGGTGGGTAGAAGGCGACATCCGAGCCTGACACCTCGTGGCCGGCGGCCTTGAGTAGGCCGGCGAGCGAGCCCATTCCGGTGCCAGCCACGGCGATCAAGTGCACGTGCATGTTGCCGTCACTCATAGTCGCTTCAGGTAGCGAACAACAGCCGACGCCAACCTGAGCCGGGGCTGCCCTTCGCCGCCGGTTGGTGCTAAGTCCGGCGGCTGGAACGATGATTGCTGACGATGACAACAAGGACGGCGCAGCGCGCTACGACCACGCCGAGGTGGAAGCACGCTGGCAGGCCTATTGGGACGACCACCAGACCTTCAAGGCCACCCGACGGCCGGGGAAGCCGAAGCGCTACGTGCTCGACATGTTCCCCTATCCGTCAGGCGCGGGTCTCCACGTCGGACACCCTGAGGGCTACACCGCCACGGACATCATGTCCCGTTACTGGCGGATGTGTGGCTACGACGTGCTCCACCCGATGGGCTGGGACGCCTTCGGACTGCCGGCGGAACAATACGCCATCAAGACGGGGACCCACCCGGCGGAGACGACGGCCAAGAACGTCCAGGTCTTCAAGCGCCAACTCAAGACCCTCGGTTTCAGTTACGACTGGAGCCGGGAGATCGACACCACCGATCCCGACTACGTGCGCTGGACCCAGTGGATCTTCCTCCAGCTCTTCGAGCGGGGCTTGGCCTACCAAGAGAAGGTCAGCGTCAACTGGTGTCCCGCGCTGGGCACGGTGCTGGCGAACGAAGAGGTGATCGACGGCAAGAGTGAGCGGGGCGCCCACCCCGTAGAGCGCCGCCCGCTGCGCCAGTGGTTGCTCAAGATCACGGCCTATGCCGAACGGCTGGCTGCCGATCTGGACCAGGTTGACTGGCCGGATGGCACGATGACCATGCAGAAGGAGTGGATCGGGCGCAGCGAGGGGGCCGAGGCCCATTTCGCCATTCAGGGGCTCGATGGTGAGGGGTTCCAGGTCTTCACCACCCGCCCGGACACGCTCTTCGGGGCGACCTATTGCGTGCTCGCGCCGGAGCACCCTTTGGTCGCCAAGGTCACCACCGAGGAGCGCCGCGCCGAGGTCGACCGCTACGTAGGCGCAGCCATCAACCGCGCTGAACGGGACCGAATCGCAGCGGTCAAGGACAAGACCGGTGTGTTCACCGGTGGCTATGCCATCAACCCGGTCAACGATCAGCCCGTGCCCATCTGGGTCGCCGACTATGTGCTGATGACCTACGGCACCGGCGCCATCATGGCGGTGCCGGCTCACGACGACCGAGACTGGGCATTCGCGACCAAGTTCGACCTGCCCATCATCGAGGTGATTCAGGGCGGCGACGTGACCCAGGCGGCTTACACCGACCATGACCATGGCGTGGTGGTCAACTCGGGGTTCCTCGATGGCCTCGAGCCGCCGGCTGCCATGACCAAGATCAGCCAGTGGCTGGCAGACAAGGGTCTGGGCCAAGCCAAGGTCCAGTACAAGCTGCGTGACTGGGTGTTCTCCCGGCAGCGCTACTGGGGTGAGCCATTCCCCATCTATTTCCCGGTCACCTTGACCGACCCGGCCGGCGATCCACGCACTGGGACGGACCATGAAATCCATTACGATCAGCCGATCGCCGTGGCTGAGTCCGAGCTGCCGCTGCGGCTTCCAGAGCTCGAAGATTTCGCGCCTGGTGACGAGCCTGCGGGCGCCCTCGCCCGGGTGGTCGATTGGCGCTACTTCCAGCGGGACGGGCAATGGTACGCCCGAGAGACCAATACCATGCCCCAGTGGGCGGGCTCGTGCTGGTACTACCTGCGCTTCACCGATCCCCACAACGCCGAGCGGGGGTGGTCCGAACAGGCGGACGCTGATTGGTTGCCCGTTGACCTCTATGTCGGTGGCGCCGAACACGCAGTTTTACACCTGCTCTACGCGCGGTTCTGGCACAAAGTGCTCTACGACATTGGTGCGGTGAAGCACCCCGAGCCGTTCATCAAGCTCGTTCATCAGGGGATGATCCTGGGCGAAGACGGCGAGAAGATGAGCAAGGCTCGGGGCAATGTGATCAACCCTGACGACATCGTGGCGGTCCACGGCGCCGATGCCATGCGCATGTACGAGATGTTCATGGGGCCGCTGGAAGCGGTGAAGCCCTGGCAGACCTCTCAAATCCAGGGCGTGGTGCGCTTTCGCGACCGGGTTTGCGCAGTCTGCTCCCGGCCAGTCACCGACGACTGGGATGAAGAGACCAAGCGGTTGGTGCACAAGACGGTCAAGAAGGTCACTGCAGATGTCGAACGGATGGCCTTCAATACGGCGCTGAGCGCCTTGATGGTGCTCACCAACCACCTGATGGGGCTCGACCCGGTGCCTCGTCGCGCCGCTGAAGCTCTCTGTCGAATGATGTCCCCCTTTGCGCCTCATCTAGGCGAAGAGCTGTGGCGCAAGCTCGGTCACGACGACACCATCACCTTTGCCCCTTGGCCGCACCACGACGACGGGTTGTGTACCGACGACACCATCGAAATGGGTGTCCAGGTCAACGGCAAGACTCGCGGAACGGTCACTCTGTCTTGTGATGCCGATGCTGAGGTGGCGCGGGCCGCCGCCCTCGCGGTGCCTGCGGTCTGCAAGCATGTGGAGGGCAAAGAGGTGAAGAAATTCATCTTCGTGCCCAAACGGATCATCAACTTCGTGGTGCGTTGAGGTCCCCGGGCGGGGCTTATCTCCGCCCGTGACGGGCACCATCCGCAGCTGGGTCCCGAAACGAGTCGCTATGGCCGACGCTAGCCGCAGGCAGTCCGGCCTGCGGACCTCACGGCATGGCCACTAGGGCACCAGGATGGGCATACCCATCAATGGCCAGATGAGCCATACAAACACGGCCAACACGGCCATGAGCAGCAGGCTGGCAGGGACGCCTGCCATGAAGAACTCTTTGGTCGTGAACATTTTGCTGTTGTAGGCGATGGCATTGGGTGCTGCGCCGACCAGCAGCAAGAAGGGCATGCCGGCCGTCACCAAGGCCGAGTACAGAATGACCTCTGGCGCCACATGGACGTATTCGGCCATTTTGAGCGCCACCGGCAGCACAATCGCAATGGCGGCCACGTTCATGATCAAGTTGGTCATGACGAGCACGAAGAAGGCAATGCCCATGATGAAGACGAACCACGGGGCCGACTTGAACATGGTCAACCACATCACTGCGAGCCACTCTGCAGCGCCGGTTTGCCACAAGCAGAAGCCGATGCTCATTGCTCCGCCGAACAACAGGATGATGTTCCACGGCGTGTCCTCCAGATCCTCGAGGGACAGGACCTTGAACAAGAAGAAGAGCACCGTGCCGGTGAGGAGGATGGCGCTCTTGTGCATGAATCCCAACGACGGCATAAATGCGCGAAGGCTGAGGGTGACGATCATGGCCACGACGATGGCCACGGCGATGATCTCCGCTCGAGAGACTGGGCCAAGCTGGGAATAGAGTTTCTCGGCTCGTTTGCGGAGGCCCGGAATGGTCTTCTTCTCAGGTCGGTACATGACCATGATGAAGCCCCACAGAAGCAGGGTCATCACCACACCTATCGGGAGCATGTAGTAGGTCAGTCCAAAGAAGGAGACGCTCTTGCCGGTGATTTCGGTGAAGAAGCCAATGGCTACTGCACCCCGGGCGGCGCCGAGGAGGGTAATGATGCTGCCGGCGCCGGCGACGAAGGCCATTCCAATGAACAGCCCTTTGCCGAATTTCGTTGGCCGTCCGTCTTCTTGGTAGAGAGCATAAATGGCGAGGAACAGTGGGTAGACTGTCGCGGCTACCGCGGTGTGAGCCATGACCAAGGTGAGCGCCGAGGTCATCACGAAGCACCCGAGGTAGATCATGCTGGTGCGCTCGCCGACTACGGACAGCATCTTGTAGGCGATCCGGCGGGTGAACCCGGTCTTGGTGAACACCAAGCCGATGGTGAGCGAGCCGAAAATGAACCAGACCGAGGGGTCCAAAAAATCGGTGAAGGCGACGCGGGCTGGGCGAATCGAGAACAGCGCCTGGACGACGCCGATGGTGATCGCAGTCACGCCGATGGGGACGACCTCGGTCACCCACCAAGTCGCTGCGAGGAGAAAGAGGGCCAATGCCGCCTGACCTTCTCTGGTCAGCACGAAGGACTTGCCCTGAGGATCGACCGCTGGACTCAACGTGGGCGCCAGGTAGAGCGCCACGAAAAGTCCGATCCCCAGCAGGATGAATATGAGGCGCTTCCAATCGAACGTGCTGGCCGTCGCCGAGTCGGCGGTCAATTCGGTGTCTGTCATGGGTGCTACCAACCCTTCTTGCGAAGGATATCGGTCATTTCCTCGCCAATCCTCTGCTCCGTCAGCCGCACCTTATTGGTCGCTGCCTGTTCGATCTTCTCGACCAGCACTTCGATATCGACCGGCTTCTCCAACACATCCAATGCCCCTAGCCTCATGGCCTCGGTGGCTTTGGCTACGGTGGCGTGTCCAGTGAGCAGCACGACTTGAGAATCTGGGTTGAGCTCCCGCAGTCGTTTGAGTGCCTCGATCCCGTCCATGCCTGGCATGGCCAAGTCGAGAAGGATGGCATCAAACGATTGCGTCTTGGCTTTGGCCACCGCGGCTTCACCGGTCGCGGCCACATCGACCGTGAGCTTCCGAGCTTCAAGCCGCAGCGCTAGTGCCTCGAGGAAGTCCTTTTCGTCGTCGACCAACAGTACTTTGCAACCACTCATTGTCTTTCCTCGGTCGGTCACGGGACGTCATCGTCCTGACTGCAGGTCAACGACAACCGGAGGGGAGCACAAAGATGGCGGGAGGGATACCACCGATCCCACCAGAGCGCTAAGGGTCGCGATGAGGGTAAGAAGAGCCGGGCTTCAGGGGAGCGACCAGCGGGATCGGCGGACTAACCCTGGGGATCGGCGCAGCAGCGAAACCCGACGTTGATGGCGGTGCCGCCCCGGTTGGCGGTGGCGTTGGCGCCGCAGTTCATGTTGCTTTCGCCGTTGTTGTAGCCACCGCCGCGGATGTGGCAGGTGTCATCGGCGCCCGCTTCGGTGCTGCAGCTACCCTCCCACTCCCAGACGTTGCCACTGAGGTCGAAGACATCGCCGCTGGCGTCCACACAGCCCGACAGGCTGGCGACGTCGGCGGTGCTATTCAACCCCTGATGGGTGCCGTTGCAGGCCGTGGGTTCGTAGGACTGACCATAGGGGAAGACTCGTTCGCCTCGGTGGGTACAGGCGTTGAACCACTCGCTCTCCGAGGGGTCGGTGAAAGCGCTGGGCGACAGTGAGCCCCCACCGATTTTTGCGCACAGCCGTCGGTTGTGGTCGAGGCAGTAGGCCTGAGCATCACACCAATCCACGTGGGCGACAGGTCGGTCGAGGCCGACACCGCCAGGGGGCCAGTCGGACACGGGCTCGTAGTCGACGTTGAAGCCGCAAGCGACCGGGAGACCGGAAGGCACGCTACCCTCGTTGAGCCAAGTTTCGTATTGGCCCCGGGTGACCTCGGTCGCCTCGATGCACTGGGCCGTGCCCGCCAAGGTGGCCACCTTGACCAAGGCGGTGATGCCGTTCGATGACGGGCAGCTGCCAGGGACGTCGCCGCCGCCGGAGCTCGAGCCGCCGGTGCCGGTGGAGCTGGTCGAGCTTCCGCCGGTGCCCGAGGTGTGGCCACCGCTGCCACCGACTGCGCTCGCGGGCAGCCAGTCATCCCAGTCGTGTAGGCACCCGGCGGTGAGCAGACCGCTGCAACATACGAGAATTACACCCATCCATGGGGCAAATAGCGGCGCGGCCCTGCAAGTCGTCATGAGGTCCCAGAACCCAAATTTAGCACGAAAGACGGGCGTTGGCAGACTTGCCGCAGTGGTTGGCGACCTAGCGGGCGAGGACGGAGAGCTGCCTCTTGCTTGGACCTGGCCCGCACTGCCTCTATGTTTATGTATGGTGAGGCAGGCTCCATCGAGCCAAGGCTTCGATATTCCATGACGTTGCGACTGGGCCGATACGAGACGCTCCGCCAGATTGCATCGGGCGGCATGGCATCGGTCCATCTGGCGCGGGTGGTCGGCGAAGGTGGCTTCGAGCGGTTGGTGGCCATCAAGCTGATGCATGCCCACCTGATGGAGGATCCCGAGTTCGTCTCCATGTTCCTCGACGAGGGACGGTTGGCCGCGAGCATTCGCCACCCGAATGTCGTAGCGACTCTCGACATCGACCGGGCGCGCGAGGGTCTGTTCCTCGTGATGGAGTATGTGGATGGCCCGTCGCTCTACTCGCTGATCAACCTGCAGACCAAGCGCAACGAGCCGATGCCTCTGCCTATCGTGCTGCGGATCTTCATCGATGCTCTCGCAGGCCTGCATGCGGCCCACGAGCTGATCGGACCGCAGGGCCAACCGTTGAATTTGGTGCACCGTGATGTGTCGCCGTCCAACGTGCTGGTCGGCCGAGACGGGTTGGCGCGGATCACCGACTTCGGAGTCGCCAGGGCCGAGTCCCGTCTCTCGGTGACCCGCGGGGGCGAGCTGAAGGGCAAAGTGCCCTATCTGGCGCCGGAGCAGCTCCAGGGGGCGGACATCGATCGGCGCTGCGACATCTGGGCGGCTGGCTGCGTGCTCTGGGAGATGCTCACGCTGCGCCGGCTGTTCTGTGCCGACGACCAGGGTACGCTCATCGGTGTGGTCCTGGCGGGCCCTCGGGAGACGCCGAGTGAGGTGAGCTCCCACGTGCCCTACAACATCGACCGAGCCTGTATGCGTGCCCTCGAGGGGCTCGAAGATCGCTATCGGACTGCCGAGACCTTCGCCTGCTCACTGAAGGATGCAGCGGCCCTCGATGGCGTGGACGTCGCCCTCCGCAAAGACCTAGAGCACTACGTTCAGGAGGTCGCACCCAAGCGACAGCCGAGCGGTCCCGAGTCCCAGTCGTCGGCCTTCAGCTCCCATCCAGCCCTGTCGTCTGACGGCGTGGGATCGGTGCCCAGCGGAATCGAAAGCAAGCCGAGCTGGGCGTCCTCCTCCCACCCGTCGGGGCAGACCGACCCGAGCCTCGTGGCCACCCCGGCACAGCCTCGTCCGCCGGGCCGGCACAGCGCCGTCACCATCGGCGTCGCGGTGGCGGCCGCGGCCTTCAGTGGGGCTTTGGTTTGGGTGGCTACGGACAAGGCGTCAGTCGACGTGAGTCCCGTGGTGCCGGCTGCGTCCGGCAGCGGCACGGTAGGGACCCTCGATGATCCCTATGCTGACGAGGACCTCGAAGACGACGATGACGATGATGACGATGATGACGATGATGACGACGACGACTCGGAGCTTGCCGAGCCGAGCGATTCATCGGACCCTGAGGTCCCGGCGAGCGTAACAGCCCCCAAACCGCCCAGGCCTCGTCCCGTGGCCACTCGCCCCAAATCGACCGGGACGTCGACCAAGACGAGCAAGAAGCCCAAGGACAAGAAGCCTCCACCCGCAAAGACCTCCACTCGCCCCACTTCGGGGTTCCGACCGACCAAACCGTGAAGCCAAGACTGCTTGCCAAGATGCTGGCGCTGATTGCGTTGCTCGCATTCGGAATGCCAGGACCTGTTGCTTGGGCTGGTGGCAACCAAGCGACTAAGTCCGAACGGGCGCGGGCTGAGAAGGACTTTGGCCGCGCTCAGAAGGCTTTTGACAAGGGGCAACACGAGCGCGCCCTGGAGTTGTTCCTCGAGGTCGCTGTGGTGTTGCAGAGTCCCAATGCGGCGTTCATGGCAGGGCTTTGCCTGCAGGAGCTCGATCGGCTGCCCGAGGCCTACGAACAGATGCTCAGTGCCGCCGACCTGGCCGATGAGCGGGCAAAGAAAGACAAGAGCTACGCGGAGACCGCCAAGGCCGCGGAGGCTGAGGTCAAGCAGCTCGAGGCCCTGGTGGGGCGCGTGGTGATCGAATCTCTCGACCCGCCGGCCGGCATGACCGTCTCTGTCGAGGAGCGGAAGCTGAAGCTCGACGAGCTCGGCCAGGAGATCGCCGTCCAGCCAGGCACGGTGATCATCGACGCGGAGGCCCCGGGCATGGCGCCGTTCAGCCACGAACGGACGGTCGAGGCCGGACAGCTCCAGACCATCATGGTGGTATTCGATCCGTCGGTAGCACCAGTGCCCGACCCGGACGCGGACGACGACGATGATGACGACGACGACGGTGGCGGCGGCGGCAGTGGGGTGAGCACCGCCGGATTTGTCGTCATCGGCCTTGGCGTGATCGGGATGGGAGCCTTTGTCGCCGCCGGCATGATGGCCAACCAGCGTTATTCGCAGATCGAGAACGAATGCGGACAGCCGCCGTGTATCGATCCCAGCTACGTGGACGTTATCGACGAAGGCAAGACCTTGGATTTGGTGGCCAACATCGGCCTCGGCGTCGGTGTCGGGGGAATTGTCATTGGTACCATCTTGGTGATCGTGGGCTTGTCCGGTGACTCAGAGGGTGCTGATTCAGTGTCCGGCTCTGTTCACGAGGGCGAGGGTGCCACTGACGGCGACGACGACGATGGCGATGACGACGACGATGCGGACGACGATGACGACGACGATGACGACGACGACGATGACGACGATGACGACGATGACGACGATGACGACGATGACGACGACGAGATGGACTCGGACGTGTCGTTTGCCGTTGGTCCGGACGGGGCCGGCATCACTTACACGCTGAGGTTCTAGAGTTGGGTTCCCTCTAGCAGGGGAGTTGTCGCGCGCTCATCCACCGAAACTCGGTCTCGGATCTCGATCTCGATCTCGGCTCTCGCTCTCGATTCTCGAGTTTCGAGCCTCGACTCTCGAGTCCGACCTCCCGTCATCGGATTGCCCGGCACGTCACACTGGCGTTGAACTGTCGCGCTGGTGACCCTCGATAGGTCAGCAAGGCCACCTGCGTCCTGGGCGACAGGGTGGTGCGAAGGGGTTTGGGGTTGACGTTGGTCACGATGGTGCAGGCGATTTGCTGCTCGCACCCATTGTCAATGTGGACGAGGTGGTCATAGCCAGGATGACGTGGTCGTGCCTCGACCCAATAGCGGATCAGGCAAGCCGCGGCGGTCGGCTCGCTTGCCTGGGGCCCAGCCGTGGCGATAGGGGCGGTGAGAGCGGCGCAGATGGCCGCTGCGAGAGCAACGCGGCGCATAGCTTAGGTCTGACCTCCTCCGCTTCAGGCTGCAAGTGCCATGTTGCTCCAGCCGAAGTTGACGTACCCTTCAGCGAGACGATCCTCAGGGATCATTGACCTGGGACGGATGGTTGCTAGACGGCCATCGAGAAGGGACTTGTCGTGGCGGGACGGAGCAGCAAGGCCAAGGCCAAGCCGACGGCCAAGGAAAGCAAAGGCGCTGAGAAACGCACCAGTACGGCCTACAAGCCATCGGGTGAGCGGGGGAGGAGGCTCAGCCCCAGGTCGGGCTCCAAGTCCGGCTCCAAGTCGGGCTCCAAGCCAGCCGCTGAGCCAGGGACCAAGAAGATCAGCAAGTCGAGCTCCAAGCCAGCGGTCGAGCCAGCGGCCGAGCCAGGGTCCAAGAAGGGCGGCAAGTCGAGCACCAGACCGGCGGCCAAGCCTGCCAAGAAGGGACCTGCCCACAAGGGAAAGGCCAAACCGGTCACGCAGGACCGACCCATCAACCTGCCCCTGCCCCGGCCCCGTGCCCCCGGCGACCGGTCGTCCGCGCTGAGTGCCATGGCGCCCCCCACCGTCAGTGTCGACTTGATCGTCGAGGAGGCCCTCAGCTCCCAGGTCACCCTGACGCCCAAGTCCCAACCCAAGCCGACGAGCCATCGTGCCGGCGGCGCCGGGAGCAGTCGCGAGCCACCGCCGCCGCGGCCTCGGGGCGGCCCCCCGTCTGTGGCTCCCGATCCCCGGGGTCATTATCGGGACGACGGCGAGATTGCTCGGGGCGGGATGGGCGCGATCCGCATGGTGGTGGATCGACGGCTGATCCGACGAGTCGCCATGAAGACCTTTGAGGCCCAAGGGGCGAACAAGAAGCGGGCGGCCAATCGCTTTCTCGAGGAGGCCCAGATCACCGGTCAGCTGGATCATCCCAACATCGTCCCGGTCTACGAGCTGGGCCTAGAGCGGCCCGGGTTGCCGTCGTTCTTCACCATGAAGTTGGTGAAGGGGCGGGATTTTGGACAGTTGCTGCACGAGCTGGGCGAAGAACGTGTGCTGAGCAGCAACCTCGAGCGACTCGTCCAAATCGTTCTCAAGGCTTGCGAAGCCGTCTCCTTCGCTCACAGCCACGGGGTCATCCATCGGGATCTGAAGCCTGCCAACTTGATGGTAGGTAGTCATGGCCAGGTCTACGTCATGGATTGGGGCCTGGCTCTGCTGCGAGCGCGCAACCAAGTGCCGGAGGAGGAGCACCAGCACGCCATCGGGACGCCGGCTTACATGGCCCCCGAGCAGGCCTGGCCGCGGGTCGACGAGATCGACGAGCGCACCGATGTCTTCGGCTTGGGCGGGATTCTCTATGCGGTGCTGACTGGGGGGCCACCCCACATGGCCGACACACCCATCAACACCGTCCTGCTGGCCCGGAAGGGCAAGATCCGCGATCCCCACGAGGTGGTCCCCGACCTGCCCATTCCCCCCGAGCTGTGTCGTATCGCCATGAAGGCGCTCTCGGCCCGACCGAAGGATCGCTACGCAGGAGTGATCGAGTTGCAGACCGAGCTCGAGCAGTTCGTGCGTGGCGGGGGCTGGCTCGAGACCCGGACCTACCGGCGTGGTGAGCAGATCATCAACCAAGGCGACGAGGCTCACGAGGCCTTCATCGTGGTCTCCGGCAGCTGCGAAGCCTACACGATGGTGGGCAAACGGAAGCGGTCGCTCAAGCGTATGGGACCAGGAGAGGTCTTTGGCGAGACGGTGTTTCTCACCGGACAAAGTCGGCAGGCCAGCGTGGTGGCCCGTGACCGGGTGACGCTGAAGGTCATTACCCGCGAGTCTCTGGACCTCGAGCTGGCTCGCAACGGCTGGATGAAGTCGTTTATCACCGTCCTGGCTGAGCGCTTCATCGAGGTGTCCCGCCAGCTGACCGATTTATCCGACCAGGGGGTGACGCCCACCGCCCCAGGGAAGGGCGAGCGAGATGGCTGACCTGCGTCCTTGGGGGCCGCCAAGCGCGACAAGCTGCTCCAGGGTTGGCGCCGACAGCTCGGGCGCGTAACGCTATCGGTGCCATCTGATGATCATCGAGTGCAAGCATTGCGGTGCGCCGCTGGACATTCAGCCGAACGCGACCCTGGCTCGCTGCGCCTATTGCGGCACCACGCAGCGGGTGAAGACTGCCACGACCCAGTTTCGACAGACGCCGGCGGGCTGGCACGCTCCGGCGCAGTGGACGCCTCCGGTGCAGGCTGCGGCGCGCTCCGTTCCGTTACGCTTCGATCACACCAAGACGGTGCGCAAGGTCGTCCTCTTCGTCATCATCATCTCCGTGGTGACCACCGTCCTGCCCATCGCGATCGTCGTGATCGTGATGATCGCTGGTGCAGTGGCGTCATCGTCGTCGAGCAGCAAGCCCAGCCGCACCAAACGAACGACCAAGCAGACCAGCACCAAAAAGAAGAGCACCAAAGCGCACGACCTGGTCGGAAGCGGCAAGGCCAGCGAGGTCTGCACCCAAGCGGCCGCGTGCTGCCGGCTCCTCACGCCGGGCAGTGCCGCCTGTGATCTGCTCGAGAAGACGGGTCACGTGCCGGCCTGTCGTGCCTCCCTCGACAGCTTCAAGAAGGCCGCCAAGGCGCAGGGGCTGAGCTGCGAGTGAAGGCTGCCGGTTCCGCCTGGGTGGTCGCTGCGCTTGGCGCTGCCCACCTTCTGTCCCTCGGCGTCGGTGCTACGGGCTGGCTCTAGCTTGCCGAACTGCGGGCGCCTTTTCCAGGTGGCGCCG
>JAUVCD010000196.1 GCA_030590865.1 Myxococcales bacterium
TTCTATGGTCGAGGGCTCGCAGAGACGCGCAGTCGCTCGCCGTTTAGGGGAGGTGTCCGTGGACCGCGCACACGCTATCGGGTCAGGTTGGCCGCACCGGATCGCAGCTACCGCCATCATTGCGACAGCACTGACCAGCCCGCTGTCTGCTTCGGCGCAGCAGCAACCATCTATCGCCTTGGATCGCTTTCATCCGGCGCCTGCGGGTGATCGTTTCTATGGCGTGCCCTCTCCTGAGGTGGGCGAGCATCTGGCGCCGGCGGTGATGGTCGCGGCCAACTACGCCCATGATCCCTTGGTCCTGTTGATGGAGACCGAGGACGGCGATGAGTCGGTGGGCAGCCTGGTGCGGCACCTGACCTTCCTGCATCTCAATGGCGGGATCGGGCTGTTCGATCGCTTGTCGCTGAACATGGATATCCCCATCGTCCTGTTCCAGAGCGGCCGCATCAACGAGAGCGCCGGGACCGGCTACAGCTCACCGGACTCGTCTCAGCTCGGGGATCTGCGGGCGGGCCTTCGGATGCGTCTTTATGGTGAGACCGACGACCCGCTGCAGGTCAGCCTCGGCGGCTACGTTTGGTTTCCCACCGGAGCCAGCGACTCTCCCTCGCTGGTGAGTGATGGCTCGGTGCGGGGCATGCCCCAGCTGCTCGGCGGCGGTCGCTACGACCGGCTGATCTGGACCATGGCGACTGGGCCCGAGGTGCGCGAAGCGCGCAACTTTGGTCCCACCCCACAGGGCAGCTTGTGGATCTGGGGCGCTGGCGTCGGGATGCTGCTCGGATCGGACTACGACTGGCAAGTAGGGGCTGAGACCACCATCTCGATCGACATGTCCGAGGCGGTCAGTCACAACACCAACGGCGAGTGGCTCGCCAGCGGCAAGTGGCGTTTCGTCGACTTCATGGAGACCGGCATCGGCCTGGGCACCGGCTACACCCGTGGCATGGGCACCCCTGATTTCCGCGGCATCCTCAGCATGACCTACCGGTCGGACCGAGAGGCACCTGCCAGGGACCGGGACGGCGATGGGATCGACGATGGGGCCGACCAGTGCCCCAATGGGGCCGGCGCGCCGAGCCCTGACCCGGCCAAACACGGTTGCCCGGATCGGGACGGCGACGGCGTCATCGACCGCCTGGACGGCTGTCCGAACGAGCCCGGCGTGCCGAGCGAGAACATGGCGATCAACGGCTGCCCACCGGACCGGGATGGCGACCGCATCGCTGACCGGGACGACGCCTGTCCTGATCGGGCAGGCCAGCCGAACGACGATGAGGCCATGCATGGCTGCCCCCTCGATCGGGACGGCGACGGCATTGCCGACCAAGACGACGCTTGCCCCGATCAGGCGGGCGGCCCGAGCCCGGATCCAGACACCCACGGCTGCCCTGCCGACGGTGACGGTGACGGTGTCAGTGACGCCGAGGATGCCTGCCCGGAGGTGCCCGGCGAAGCCAGCGATAACCCAATCCAACACGGCTGCCCGCCGGACCGAGATGGCGACCGCATCCTCGATGAGGTCGACGCCTGTCCGAACGAAAAGGGGATCAAACAGGACGATCCGGCCAAGCATGGCTGCCCCCTGGTCCAGCTGACCGACGGCGAGGTGGTCATCAACGACAAGGTGCAGTTCGAGGTCAACAAGGCGACCATCTTGCCGGCCTCCGATGCGCTCCTCGACGCGCTGGCCGCAGTGCTCCAAGACCACCCGGAGCTGCAGAAAATCGAGGTCCAGGGACACACCGACAGCAGCGGCGCCAAGTGGCTCAACGTGCGGTTGTCCGCCCAGCGCGCCGACGCAGTCAAGGCGGCACTGGTGACCCGGGGGATCGACAAGGGCAGGCTGACATCCAAGGGCTACGGCGACAGCAAGCCCATTGCCGACAACGCCACCGAGGACGGCCAGCTCGAGAACCGTAGGGTCCAGTTCAAGGTCCTGGAGCGCGCGGCATCGCCGGCACCGCCGGCATCCCCAGCACCGCCCGCACCGCCGGCACCACCAGCACCCCCAGCACCGCCCGCACCGCCCGCACCGGTGGCACCTCCGGCGCCGCCCGCACCGCCAGGCGACGACCCCTATGGCGACACAGCCCCGGCGCCGACGCCCACACCGACGCCCACCGACGACCCCTATTGACCGCCCGGCGCTGGCCGCTGAGCCTGGCTCGACCGAGTCCGGCTCAGCTGAAGCGCTTACCGTGCCCCTGGCGGAGCAACTCGGTCAGCACCTCGGCTGGCGTCTTGCCGGTAGCCAGGCACAGCTCATTGAGCCGCTGCGAGTCTGCTTCACCGAGCGGTAGCTCGAGCAGCCTGACCTCACCGGACAGCTCAGCGTGATGGCCTCGAATCTCCACGCTGCCAGGGCTGCTAGAGGTGGGCAGCCATTGAGGCGTGTGATCGCTCGAGGGCACTAGCGGCACCGGCGCGGTGGTGTGAGGCCTGGACAGAGGAGCCTCTGAAACGTCCCGACGCACCCGCACCACGGTCTTCTCTTCTCGGTCATTGCCTTGCTCGACCTGATGCTCGATTTGGCGCTCCGCAGCAGTCCAGAGCTGCTCCCAGGTGAGCTCTTGGCCCGGTTGGGCCAGCGCTACGATCACCCGCACCTGCTCAGAGGGGTCATCGAGGGACAGCTGGCCACGCCAGGTGACCGTCTGGACCAGACGATTGGTGTCGATCCACAAGGTGTCGCCCTTCAAGGCGACCTGCTGGGCCCCCTTGGACCGCTCGACGAAAACGCAAGGACGCAAGCCTGGAAGGCGAGTGTCGAGGACCGGCTCGTCAGGATGAAGATGCTCCAGCCGGATCCGCTCGTCCGCCCTGATCTCGTCGAGTTGCTGATCTGGCGGGGCGACGTTGAAATAGGCCCAGCTCCAATCGGCGGGGATCGGTTTGGCACTCCAATCGCGCCCCTCCCAAGGAGCGTCGCGCCCGCCCAGTAGTTGGCGTCGACTAGGCCAGCTCGCCGGGATCGGGCCGAGACCGACCGGCGTCGGCTGGGCACCGTGACCTCCCACAGGCTCACCGGGCACCTGCACGTTGGGCAAAGGTCGCCGGCCCTCGGTATCCAGCGGACCGGACAGGCTGCGCCCCACAGGGTTCACCGTAGCCTTCCCACCAGCGGCTCGTTCGTAGCCAATGGGCATCTTGCTAAAGAACTGGTCGGCTTTCAGCTGGCCGGACGGGGTGAGATAGCGATCGGCGTGAACCTCGACGCGCTTGTCCACCGAGCCGACTTTCACTCGAGCGATCACTGAGTGAGCCAATTCTCCGGGAAGCGAGAAGGCTTTGCCCACCACGGTGACGTCGGCCCGGCGCTTGTAGGGCGCCAAGTCGGACGCTGAATAGAGACCCAGCTTGGGGTTGTTCTCCGAGTGCAAATCCCGTTCGTTGACGTCGTCTTGAGCCTCGGCAAGCAGCGCGGTGCCAGGCTTGAGCTCGTAGGTCGCCTTGCATACGACGGTGAGCACCGCCGGCCCCGTTTCGGGCCGCCACAAGAGCGTCGCCGTCTTGGTCGGCGAGAGCTCGACAATCTTCACTTGTTCACGAGACACCGACACGATCCGGGGAGCATAGAACGGAATGGCCATTGTACGCCAAAGGGAGCAAAAGGAAGCAACAGGGAGTGGTTTGCACACATGGTACGCAAACAGGCTCCCATCTCTTCCCAGGAAAGATCTGGCTCTCTATGGGTGCTGGGCTAGTCGACGACATAGCCGAGCTGCGGGCGGAGCCATCGCTCGGCATCGGCAACGGTCATGCCCTTACGGGCGGCATAGGCTTCCACCTGATCGAGGCCGATGCGGCCGACGGGGAAGTAGCGAGCCTTGGGGTGAGCGAAGTAGAGGCCGCTGACGCTGGCCGCTGGCGTCATCATGAAGCTCTCGGTGAGCTTCATCCCGACGTCGGCGGCGCCGAGCAGATCGAAGAGCTTGCCCTTCTCGGTGTGATCCGGGCAGGCCGGGTAGCCGAAAGCGGGTCGAACACCACGATATTTTTCGGCAATCAGATCATCCACCGTCAGCTTGTCACGCTCCCCAAACCCCCACTCGTGCCGGACCCGCTCGTGGAGCAACTCGGCGAAAGCCTCGGCGAGCCGATCGGCCAGCGCCCGAACCATAATTCCGCGATAGTCATCGTTGGCCGCGTCGAACCGAGCGACCAGGTCGGCTGTGCCGAGTCCGGCGGTGACCGCGAAGGCACCAAGGTGATCCGACAGACCGGCACCCAGCGGGGCGATGAAGTCGGCCAACGAACGACAGGGCGTTTGGCCAGCGATGCGCCGCTGCTGCCTGAACATGTTGAAGCGGCAGACCTCGCGGTCCCGCGCCTCGTCGGCATAGACGACGATATCGTCGCCGTCGCTGGCCGCAGGCCAGAACCCATAGGCGGCCTTGGCGTGGAGCAGCTCGCCTTCGATGATCTCGTCTAGCAGCTCGCCTGCGTTGTCGTAGAGATCACGGGCCGCGTCACCGTACTCGGGGCTGTCGAGGATGTGGGGGAATCGTCCCTTGAGCTCCCAGGCGTTGAAGAAGAACGTCCAGTTGATGTACTCGCGGATCTCGGACAGCGAGAACTCTTCGAGGAGCCGCCGGCCGACGAAGCTTGGCTGAGCGATGTCTTCGGCCTTGAAGTCGATCTTGACCCCTTGCTCGCAGGCCTGCTCGTAGCGAAGCAGAGGTTGCTTGCGTTGCAAGGTGTGGACCTCACGCCGCCGCTCTTGCTCCACTCGATTGTCCGCGTCGAGCTGCTTGCGTCGCAGCGGGTCGAGCAGCGCACTGACGGTCCCAACAGCCCGCGACGCATCGCGAACGTGGAGCACCGAACCGTGGTAGTTCGGCGCGATCTTGAAGGCCGTGTGGAGTGGGCTGGTGGTGGCGCCACCAATGAGCAGCGGCATCTCCATGCCCAGCCGTTCCATCTCTTCGGCCACATGCACCATCTCTTCGAGGCTCGGGGTGATCAACCCGCTCAGCCCTACCATGTCGGCCTCTTGCTCCTGCGCCGTCTGGAGAATCCGCTGGCTTGGCACCATGACGCCGAGATCGATGATGTCGTAGTTGTTGCACCCCAACACTACGGCGACGATGTTCTTGCCGATGTCGTGAACGTCGCCCTTGACCGTAGCCATCACCATGCGGCCACGCTTGCGCGGCTTTCCGGCAGCGTCCTTGTCCGCCGCCATGAAGGGCGTCAGGTGAGCCACGCCGCGCTTCATCACCCGGGCGCTCTTGACCACCTGAGGCAGGAACATCTTTCCGGCACCAAATAGGTCTCCCACCTTGTCCATGGCGGTCATCATGGGCCCCTCGATGACCTCGATGGGCCGTCCGTACTTGCGCCGAGCCTCTTCGACGTCCTGCTCGATGAAGTCGACGACCCCTTGGACCAGCGCGTGACCGATGCGCTCTTCGACCGTGCCCGCCCGCCAATCGAGGTTGACCTCTCGCTTCTTGCCGGTGCCCTTGACCTGACCGGCGAGATCGACCAGCCGCTCGGTGGCGTCAGGCCGGCGATTGAAGATGACATCTTCCACGTGGCTCAACAGGTCGGCGTCGATCTGCTCGTAGACCGCCAGCTGACCGGCGTTGACGATGCCCATGTCCATGCCCGCCTCGATGGCATGAAACAGAAACGCGGCGTGCATCGCCTCACGCACGACGTTGTTGCCCCGGAAGGAAAACGACAGGTTGCTCACCCCGCCGCTGACCAGCGCCCCGGGCAGCTTTTCTTTGATGAGCCGGGTGGCCTCGATGTAGCTCAGACCGAATTCGGCGTGTTCCTCCATGCCGGTGGCCACCGCCAAGACGTTGGGATCGAGAATGATGTCCTGGGGATCGAAGCCCGCTTGTTCGGTCAACAAGCGGTAGGCCCGCTCGCAGATGGCCAGCTTGCGCGCAGTCGTCTCGGCTTGACCTGCTTCGTCGAAGGCCATGACCACCACACCGGCGCCATAGCGTCGGATCAGCTTGGCCCGGAAGAGCAGCTCCTCTTCCCCTTCTTTGAGGCTGACCGAGTTGACGATCGCCTTGCCTTGGACGCACTTGAGCCCCGCCTCGATGACCGACCACTTGGAGCTGTCAATCATGATGGGCACCCGCGCCACGTCCGGCTCGCTGGCGATCAAATTGAGGAACGTGGTCATCACCGCCTCGGCATCGAGCAAGGCTTCATCCACGTTGATGTCGATGATGTTGGCGCCGCCAGTCACCTGCTGCTGCGCGACCTGGAGAGCCGCCGGGTAGTCCTCCTCTTTGACGAGTCGAGCGAAGCGCCGCGAGCCCATCACGTTGGTCCGTTCACCCACCATGATGAAGGTGCTGTCAGGCCCGATGGTCAATGGCTCGAGACCACTGAAGTGACTCCGGTTGTCGCTACCACTCGGCACCTGACGGGGCGACACCTCGGCCACCGCGTCAGCGATGGCGGTGATGTGCTCGGGCCCAGTGCCACAGCAGCCGCCTAGCAGGTTGCACAGCCCGCTCCGGGCAAACTCGCCGAGCAGCCCCGCGATTTGAGCCGGCGTCTGTTCGTACTCACCGAGCTCATTGGGCAGCCCAGCGTTGGGGTGGCAACTGGTCAGCGTCGGCGCGAGGGCGGCAAGCTCGACCATGAAGGGGCGCATCTGCCCAGCCCCGAGGGCACAGTTGATACCGACACTGAACGGCTCGGCGTGGGCGACGGACCGCCAGAACGCCTCGACGGTTTGGCCTGACAAGGTGCGCCCACTCTTGTCGGTAATGGTCACGCTGATCATCAGCGGCGGGCGCTCGACCCCTCGAGCCACGATCTCTTCGTCAATGGCCACCAAGGCAGCTTTGGCGTTGAGAGTGTCGAAGATCGTCTCGACGAGCAGGATGTCCGCACCGCCGTCGAGCAGCCCTCGCACTTGCTCGCGATAGGCATCGCGCACCTGATCGAAGGTCACCGCACGAAAAGCCGGATCGTTGATGTCCGGGGAAAGGCTGAGGGTGCGGTTCGTCGGCCCAATGGAGCCGGCCACGAAACGGGGCTTGTCGGGGGTTGCGGCGCTGTATTCTTTGGCCAGCTCTTTGGCGATGCGGGCGGCAGCGACATTGAGGTCGTAGACGAGCCCCTCGCATCCAAAATCGGCCTGGGCGATGGCGGTGGCGCTGAACGTATTGGTCTCGACGATGTCGGCACCAGCCTCGAAGTACTGGCGATGGATGTCGGCGACGACCTCGGGCTGGGTGAGGCTCAGCACGTCGATGTTGCCGGTGAGCGGCAGCGGGTGGTCACGCAGCTGCTCGCCCCGGTACTGGTCCTCCGTCAACCCGCACCGTTGGGCCATCGTCCCCATGGCGCCGTCGAGCACCAGGATGCGCTGGCCGGCCAGCTGCTCGAGCCACTGCAGTGTCTTGGATCCTGTCATGAGTCTGTCGCCTCAGATGGTCGCCTCAGATGGTCGCCTCAGGGTAGCGCAGGACAACTGCGAAGCCTCGGCTGGTAACGCTCTTTGAGCAACGGGGAGCCTTCCCGATGGTAATCGAGCTGGGCGAGAAGCTGTTGGCTGAGCGTATCGGCCAGCCGTCGGACAAGCTCGGGATGCTCGTCCAGGAGGTTGTGCTCTTCGTTCGGATCCCGGGACAGATCGAAGAGAAACTGGAGGCTCGCGGTGCGATCCAGCACCAGCTTGTAGGGCCAGCAAACCAGGCCATCGACGAAGCGGAGTCCCTGGATGTTCATGAACATGGCGTGCTTGCCCACCCCCGCAGGATCAGGCGTGCGAAAGCTACGGCCCTGAAACGCCGGGTGGGGTGGTAAGCCGAGATAGTCGAGCACCGTCGGCAGTATGTCGAGGTGGTTGACCGGCTCGTCCCGCTCGTCGGGCTCGATTTGGGCGGGCCAGTTGAACACCAAGGGGACCCGGGTCTCGAACTCGTAGAGCGTCTTGCCGTGAGTGACCATGCCCTTGTCGAAGAAGGCCACGCCGTGGTCGGTGGTGACGATGATGAGGGTATCGTCGAGCTCGCCGGTCAGCTCCAGGTAGCGAAGGATGCGTCCGACCTGCTCGTCCGTGTAGTGCACCGAGTTGTCGAAACGATTGATCACGACATCCCGCTCGCTCTCGGGGTAGCGCAGATAAGTGAAGGTGGCAGGCGTCGGCTCTGAAGGTTGCCAGTGCCGCTCAGCCTCAGGCGGGATCAGATAGGGGAAGTGGGACGCCTGGAAATTGACGTAGAGCGCCCAGGGCCGATCCGGTGAAGTGTGGCTCAACCAATCGAGGATGACCTCGGTGGTTTGGTCGTCCGGCACGATCTTCTCGGTGCCCGTGTCGAGGTGAGGCCCTTGATGATCCGCCGAATACCAGTAGAAGGTCGGCGTGCCGGTGTCCTGAAAGCGGCGCATTCCCTGCCAGGTCTCGTCCTGGCTGGAGATGGTCGCAGTCTGGTAGCCCAGCTGGTGAAACACGTCGTGCAGCAAGACGCGCGGGTAGTCGATGCGAGTGTACTGATCCAACCCACTGCGTCGCCGGGGAAACAAGGACGACAGGATGGCCGGCTGGGCGTAATTCGAATGAGTGGCGGTCGTCCAGGCGCGGGTCATGTTTAGACCGCCGCGAACCAGGCGGTCGAGGTTGGGCGTGGTGAGTCGGTGGTACCCAAGGCTGGAGATGTGGCTCGGAGCGACTGACTCGGTCACCAGCAGAAGCACGTTGGGCCGAGGCCCGGTGGCGGCCTGGGCAGCCTGCAACCAGGCCGGCCCGGCCGAGAGCGGCGCACCGGGCGTAGCCAGCGGCGCGCCAATGCCGTCAGGCCGACTCAGGGTACGCTCGAGCTCGAAATCGGTGCGCTCCTCTAACGAGCTGACCAGCGCCACCAGCGGGCCGGCGGCGAACATGCGGCGAGAGAAGCGCGACTCTCCCCGGTAGACGTAGATAAGCGTCAGTGCCGTGGCGAGCACGGCTCCCAGAGCGACGAGCTTGGGCGCCGGGACTTTGCGCGACGAGGCCCGGGCGGCTGACGCCAACAACCAGGTGATCCCGCCACCGAGCACGACCAGGGCCGCGATGATGCCCGCAGCCATGCCGCTGTACTTGCCACCGGCAGCGTGCAAGAAGTGATCGCTCGAGTTGAGCGAGAAGGCCACCGCCCCGGTGGTGAGATAGGTGCCTGAGAGCACCCGCAAGGCCACGCCCAAGACCTCAGCCAGGGCCACCGCGCACATCACGGCCCCGCTCAATGCAAGGGCCACGATGCGCCCAGGTTTCCACTGCAACAAGGGTTGGCCGAGGAATGCGAGCACCAGGCCCAAGACCACCCAGCCAGCGGTCGAATAGACCACGGCGCCAAGCCTGAGCGGCAGCGTGGCATCGTGCTCACCGTGGGCGAGCAGGAAGACCACCGCCTGCCCCACCAAGCCCAAACCGAGACCCAGCCCCAGGGCCACGCGCAGGTGCCGGCCACACCAACCCGAAGCGCCGAGCAGATCGCGCTCGGCGGTGTCGCGCTTCGAGCTCGGCGAACGAAGGCTCTGCGCCGTCGGGGTGATGCGGTGATCGTGGTTCAACGGGGGTTGGCTAGCATTCAGACGAGCACACGACCAATTGTAGGCAACTTGCGTCTCTTGGGCGAAGGAGTGGTCAGCTGGTCAGGAAGTACTGGACGAAACGCCAGGCAAACCAGAGGGCGACCACCATCAGCACCACGCCGATACCGCGGACCACGCGAGCCAACACTTTGGGGGAGAACCGCTCGCGGTAGCGCCGGATGAGCCACAACAAGGTGAGGAACCAGCCAGCGATGCCGAGGCAGGCGCCCAGAGCAAAGGGCAGGGCCTGGCTACTCGTCAGATCGATGAAGTCAAAGGCGTGGACGGTGGTGACCACCACCGCCCACGTAGCGATGAGGGTCGGGTTGATGGCGCAGATCCAAGCCCCCAAGGCAAAGTTGCCCAGCGCCGAGTCACGAGGCGGGATGTCACTTTCCTGCGGGGCCGGCTGGGGACGGGCGAAGACGATGCCAAGCACCAGCAGGACTACCGCGGCGACTCCACGAGAGATGGGCACGATGACTGGGTACTGGGTCAGAAAGGTGCTGAACCCCAGGAACGCCAAGAAGGCATAGGCCGCTTCGACCACTCCTCCGCCAAGAGCAATATAAACCCCTGCACGGAAGCGCCCCTGCATGCCCCGAGTCACCACCAGCGCGGCGATCGGTCCGGCCACCGGCACCGACCCGAACCAGCCAGACAGGAAACCGAGCAGGATGGCGATCAGCATCTGTGATGGGCGGCGTGGCTATTGGCGAGCGGTTGGGGAAGGCCCGAGCGGCCCCGGATTGGCAGCCTCGGCCCTACCAGCTCCCGAGGGTGCCGAAAATGTAGGATTGACCGAGCGGTGGCCCTCGAACCCCCTCGACGTTGGGCGCTTCCGTCGACGGATAGACCTGATGGGCCTAGAGTTTCCGTTGTGATCCGGTCGATCCGTGCATTGCTGCTGTTCTGGACGATCTTCGCGTCCTACGGCTGGCAGTGGCTGCTGACCAAACTGCTCGGCGAAAAGGCCATGGCTGACCGTTGGCCGCGGGTGCACGAGACCAACGCTCGACGGCTGACCTTTGGTTTCATGCGCCTGCGGGGCGTGTTCATCAAGCTCGGCCAGGTGCTCAGTGTGCTGGGGGGCTTTCTACCGCCTGTCTACGGCCGGACGCTCGAACGACTCCAAGACCAGGTACCGCCTCACCCGTTTCGCCAAGTGGAGCGGCGCCTGCGGGAGGCCTTTGGCCCTGATCCGCTGGCGCGCTTCGAGAGCTTCGACCGTGAGCCCATTGCCGCAGCCTCGCTCGCCCAAGTGCACCGCGCCACGTCCAAGGACGGCCGCGAGCTGGCCGTCAAAGTGCTCTATCCAGGGGTCGACACGCTGATCCGCCGGGACATGGCGGTGCTGCGTTCCATCGCCCCGGTGGCCAAGCGGGTGTTTGGGCTGATTCACATGCCCCGGGTGCTCGGTCAGCTGAACGACATGCTCTCCCGGGAGACGGACTACGCCAACGAGCGCAAGAACATCGAGCGGATCCGTGGCCTCTTCACCAGCCGCGACGACGTGGCGATACCTGAAGTCGTCGACGAGCTCACCGCCGCTGGCGTGTTGACCATGAGCTACGAGGCGGGCCACAAGATCTCGGATGTCGAAGCCCTCGAGAAGGCAGGCATCGACCGCACCGAGGTGGCCCAGCAGCTCGTCGAATGTTACTTCGCCATGTTGTTCGAGGACCGGGTCTTTCACGCCGATCCTCACCCTGGCAATTTCTTGGTCCGCCCAGGCCCGGAGCTGGTGATCTTGGATTTCGGCGCCGTTGAGGACGTCACCGAGGATCTGGCCGAAGGGATGAAGATGGTCGTGCTCGGTGCCTTGATGCACAACGACGACCAGATCTTGCTCGGTGCCGAGCGGATGGGCTTCCTCGCCGAGGACGGCGATCGCGAGATGCTGGCCCGGGTCGGGCGCGAGTATCTCGGGGTGCTGGGAGAGGTGAAGATCGACGACTTCACCCAGGTCGATCACGAGACGCTGCGCAAGCTGTCGGGCTTCGACCAGACCCGCGGCAAGCTGCGCGAGCTGATGCGGAACTTCTACTATCCAGACGGCTTCTTCTACGTCGAGCGAACCCTCATCCTCCTGTTTGGCTTGGTGGCTCAGCTAGCACCCAAGGCGGGGCTGCCAGGCCTGGTTGGGCCCTATGCGGCCAAGACGATGGCGGCCGAGCTGATGCCCCTGATGACGGGTCACCAGACCGATGGCGGTGAGCCGAGCTGACCGGGCCTGACCCAAAACCGCGGCCATTGCGCCGACTCGTGGCAGCCGTCATGCTCAGGTGGCATGTCCCTCTCACCGCGCCTCAGACTGGTCGCCGCCGAACCGCCTGAGCTGATCGTCTACGACGAGCCCGGGCCATGCTCCTATTTGACAGACCAGATTTGGCGACTGCCCTTGCGCTTACCGCTGCGCATGCTGACCCGAGCCGAATACGGCCGGCGACTGGCCACCGGTGATCGTCGCCAGGGCCGCTTGCTCTACCGCACCGCTTGCCCAGCTTGTCGGGCCTGCGAGCCGATTCGCCTCGACGTCGAGCGCTTCGCGCCCGGCAGAACCCAGCGCCGGGTCGAGCGGCGAGGCGACGAGACCTTCTTGGTCGAGCTGGGACCGCTCGAGGCAAGCGACGACCGCGTGACGCTCTACAACCTGCACAAACAGGCCCGCGACTTGTCCGTCGACGAAGAGACGACCGACGCCGATGCCTTCCAATCTTTCCTCGGCGACAGCTGTTGTGAGAGCTTCGAGATGCGCTACTCGATAGCCGGAGAGCTCGGTGGCATCGCCATCGTCGACCGCACCGACGACGCGCTGAGCGCCGTCTATTTCTACTGGCACCCCAAGCTCGCGCCGCTCAGCCCAGGGACCTATTCAATCCTCAAACAGGTCGATCTGTGCAAGCGCTGGGGCCTCCGCTACCTCTACCTGGGCCTGCACATCGCCGACTGCCGGCCCATGGTCTACAAGGCCCGGTTCTTGCCCCACGAGCGCCTCATTGCCGGGCGCTGGCGGCACTTCGAGCGAACGTAATCGGAGTAGCTCTGCTGGCGCCCTCTCACACCGAGGGCGCCAACGAGGGCGTCCGTCGACCTCTGTGGATCCATTTCAGGCGCTGTCCGAGCTGGTTGGAGTTCTTATGGTAGCGACCAATAACAACGTCATCGTGAGTGATGTCGAGAGTGCCATCGCGGTATTCGTGCACGACGACACGGCATCCGACGAAGTGTGGCCGGTGGTCTGCGGCTCAGTTCGGAACAGCAGCCAGGGCTCCGCTTCAACTCGCACCAGGGGCGGACACAACCTGGGTCAGTCAGCGTGACTGACCAGGGTTATGTCCGCCAGAGGGGCGCTCGAGCTCGTTGGCCAAGTAGCGGATTACCAGGTTTCGCACAGTTGACCGCGCAGCCCTGCAGGCCACAGCAGTCGTCGGCACGCGAAAGTCGAGAATCGCGGACACAACCTGGGTCAGTCGGCGTGACTGACCAGGGTTATGTCCGCACTCAACCTGGGGCGACAGTTGGCGCTTGCGGGCGCCCGTCGGCGAAGCCGCGGGGGCACCTATCGGGCGTGCCCCCACTGCGCCGTGAGGCGCCGCGCTTCGTGCGCAGTTGATTTCGCGTGGCTATCGCGCCCAACCACGTTGCGCTGGCGAGAGCGGCGTCCCCGCTCGTCCGGGCAACTATGTTTCGCCCGGTCCATGTCACACGCACCGGCTAGGTTGAGCTGGTCAATGTCTCACGCGCGACGGAGGGCGAGATTCAGCGCAAGTGGCGTTGGGCGCTGGGGTTTGTGCGAGCACCTTGGGTGTTGACCTGAGCGTTGGGCTGCGAAGCCTCGCTAGGGTTGACGCGGGTCTCCGAGAGGTGGCAGCCAACAGGCAGCGGGCGCCTTGCCGTGCGGCAACCGTGGTTGCGCAAGGCCTCTGGTGGCACCCTTTGTCGCGACCGTTGGGGGGCGACAGGTGCCCTCTGTCTTCGCCTGCTGTCACTCGGCACCCCCCCCCATTTTTCGCATAAGACGCGATTCTGGTAATTCTGGCCGCGGTCAAATAGGGCGTTTGTGCGGGCTATACTCAACCGCAACAAGATCCCGCTCGATAGGCACCTCAATCCCTACCAATCACTCATTGCGAACGTCGCCCACGTGCGTAAACACGGCATCCGCTACAACGCCGTGCTGGTCTTCACCCCCGACACCTTTCCTT
>JAUVCD010000245.1 GCA_030590865.1 Myxococcales bacterium
TTCCCAAAACCCCTCAGAAACATTGAGTGCGCAGGTCAGACGTAGTGCCAGGCGCGACCCCGCTGTGCCCAGTGGCGCCCGCCGCCCCCCGGCGGAGGGCGGGCGCCCCCGGGCCCACCGGGGTCGCGCAGCCACGTCTACCTCCGTAACGGCAACACGTTCCGAGGATCGACTGCGACGCTGACGCCCGAGCTGACCAGCTGGCTGAGGTGCTCGGTGGGCCGGTCGAGGGCGCCTCGCTCGAGCCGTATCTCCAGGTACAGATGGGCTTGATCATCGTCGTCCCCGAGGGTGCCTATCACCTCCATCGCACCGAGGCGGGCGCCGTTGACAATCCGAGGGCCCGGGCGGTTGAGGTTTCCATAGATGACCAGATAACTCCGCGGGCCAGCTGGCCCTTGGACCTGTTGCCGAACCACCACGGTCACGCCGACGAGCTGACCGACCAAGACGACTTCTGGCTGGCCACTGTGACCCTCCAGATCCACCAGCGTCACCGGGGCTGCTGGCTCGGCCTCGATGGTGATGCCCAGCCGGTCGTCAGGCTGGGCGTCACTGGCCGTACTGACCGCGCCTGGCGTGGTGACCGATAGCACTGGGTCGACGGGCAGCTGATAGTCGGCAAAGGGCTCGGGACGATCGGGGAGCCGGGGGATGAGCTCCCGAGGCCCGTGGGTTCGGAGGAAAGACACCGATGGCGGTGCGGTCGCCAGGCGGCGTGAGCGAGCACTGGTCTTCGCCCGCTTCGCTGGTGGTAGCGGGACGCAGACCAACGGGCCGCGTGGAGCGCCACGGTCGAGCCCTGAGGGCAAGGGACCGGAGGCTTGCGCGCCCGAGGACGGCGCGGCTAGGGGGAGGAAACGCCGCTTGCAGCCAGCCTGTTGTCGGTCAGTAAGCGCTGGCGTGGCCTCTGCCACCGGCGTTGCGCTCAGGTCTGGCGCCGGGGTCGACACCTCGGTGGGACGCCCGATGGCGGCGATGACGGCGGCGGCACAAGCGCCTTTGACGAGCGGGTGCATGACCTGCAGCAAGACCATAGCGCGGGCCCGGGGCGCACGCCCCCCTTGCATCGCCTGGACGCCGTTGATACCTGCAGTTAGGTGGACGTGGAACACAGGGGTTTCGATGCGTCGCTGGCGGCGCTCATCGACGCCGAGCGGGAGGCGCGGCGTCTTCATGACGAGCTGGCCGCTCGGGGGCGAGCTGGTGATCGCGAGCAGCTCCTCTCGGCGATACGAACCGTCGTGGGCGACGCTGTCGAGCTGGATGGTGCGGAGGCCAATCTGCGCCTCGTCTGCGTGGCTCGTTTGCTCGGCGAGTTCGATGGGCCGGACATTGCTGACGGGCTCATCGAGGTGTTGAACACCGACCACTCGGAGGCACGCCACGAGGCGGGCGAGCAGCTCCAGGGCATGGCCTGCGACCGCTTTGCTGATGTGGCGCAAGCGGCGACTCGTGCCCTCGACCGCCTCGCACCTGGCTCCCCGGCCCTTGCCGAGTTGCCCTACGTCTTGGTCGAAATCCCCGAGCCAAAGGTGGTCGCGATCCTCGGTCGGTGTCTCGCTCACGAGGACGCTGACGCGGTCGCGGCCGCGATTGAGGCTCTGGCGGAGGTCGGAGATGTCGCCACCGTCGAGCTGCTGCGGCGGCTCGAAGGGGACAAGCGCGTCAGCGCGGTCGGTGACGAAGGGGAGGCCGAATCGGAGGTCACGATCGGTGAGCTGGCTAGTGAGGCGATCGAGCTTCTGCGGCAGCCGGAAGAGGAGTAGCCGTGGCGACCCGAGCGCCGACAGCCAGCGACCCTAGCGGAGGTTCTTCGTGATCCTCTGCCCCTCGTTGACTGCCGGCGAGGCGGCGATGTACGAGTCGCTGGTCGTGCCGCGATACATGCAGGCCTTCGGCGCCATCGCCGTGCCCCTGCTGATCCCCCACACGCCGGCTATCTTGGCGCACCTGGCCTGCCGAACGGGCTACCCGGCTGCCCTCATTGGTCGACACCTGGCGGCCTGTTCCTTGACCGGCGTGGACACTTCCCCCGAGGCCCTCGATCTCGCCCGCACGAAGGCGAGCTTGATGAGTGGTGTGAGCGCTACTTATCTACCAGGCAGCGAGCTGCCCGTGCCGTTGCCTGCTCAGCAGTTCACTCACACCCTCCATCTGCACCCGCTGGGCAATCGTGGCGACTATGGCCCGGTTTTCGCCGAGCATCACCGCCTGCTCACCCCTGGGGGGCAGATGGTGGTGGCGCTTCCGCTACGCGGATCGTACCCGGAGATCTACGACATGTTCCGTGAGTACGCCCTGCGCCACGAGCAGCCCCACTTCGGCGAGGCGGTCGACGCGGCCGCGAGCCTGCGGCCCAACCCAGAGACCCTGGCTGAACAGATCGAGCAGGCCGGCTTCGAGCACGTCGATGTGTCGCTCGAGCTAGTGGCCATCCCCTTCAACAACGGCCGCGATTTTCTCGAAGACCCGATCTCGCGGCTCGTGGTGGGCCCTGACATCCGCTGGTCCATCCCCATCGAGACGGGGGTGGAGCAGGCCATGAGCTACGCCACCGATGCAATTTCGAAGTACTGGTCTGAAATCCGTTTCGAGCTGACCGTCAACATCGCCAGCGTCAGCGCCCGCAAAATCGGGTAGCGGCTTTGTTTCGGGGAGGGGTCCCGAGCGCTCCTCCCCTCAATTGCCCCGCTGCGCTTTCACTTTGGGGAGGGGGCCCCAACGCGCTTAGCGTTGGGGGAGGGGTTTTCCCAAAACCCCGCGGAAACAGAAAGCGCGCAGGCCAAACGTCGAGCCAAGTGGGATCCCGCTGCTACGTAAAGGCCAGCACCGCTAACGCGATCCAGGCGAGGATGCCGCCGATCAGCAGGATGAGCAGCAGGATGTCGTCACGCCAGCGCACCCGGGTGGGCACCAAGTCCCGCTCCGGGAGTAGGACCGCATCAATCAGCGCGTGCATCGGCATGCCGCCAGGTTGTTGCGTCCCGCTTTCGGTCGGGGTCTGCAGCCCCAGGCTGGTCAGCTCTGCCATGTGGTAGCGGAGCCGGTTGCCCGTTCCGGGGGTCCCGCTGCCCAAGACCAGGGCACGCACCCAGGGGGCTCGCTCGAAGGCATTGGCCATGGCGATGATGTGCATGAAGTCGCCTAGCTTCCTCAGCAGCTCCCGGGCCTCGAGCAGGTGCTGGAAGGCTCGGGCCCGCACCTCTGCGGGCTCTTCGCCCGACAGCTTGGCGAAGCACATCGACTCGATGCGAGCCCCTAGCCCTTCGAGCTGTTGCTTCACGTGGTCTGGAATCTCAGCAGGGGCTACGTCAGGTCGGAGCGCGAAGCCCCAGGGCTCTTCGTCCCGCCGTTCGGGGGTCCACTTGAAGGCGTCGCCAAAGCCCCACAGTGAATCATAGGCGGTGACCACAACGTAGACCGGGACGTCGGCGGCCAAGGCTTGGGCGACCTCGATTAAGTAGCGCCGGAGCTCTTTGGCGAGCTCTTCGACGCCCTCATCGGTCGAGTCGGCCAGCTGCTGGACGCTCACCACCAGCACCATCCCGTCGATAGGTTCCCGGGGGCGCTTGTCCTTGAGCTCGGTGCAGAGCTCTTGCAGCTTGCCGTGGGTGCGGCCCGGGCCGAGCACGACGCTCTCTGGCTCGATGAACACCGCTTTTTCGGGCATCCAGTAGGTGCAGAGCTGCTCGGGCAGGTTCATCGGGATCGCGGTGTCGCCGTAGGGCCAGCTCATGCTGAGCGCCTTGATGGCAGTCGTCCGGCCGCTGCCTGGGGTGCCGATGACCAAATACCAGGGCATCGCATAAGCACCCTCGGGGTCCCCGACCCGCGCCTGCTCCTGAGCTCGGAGCAGGGTGGCCAGCTCGTAGGCGAAGGCGGTCACCCGAACAACCTCCACAGCAGGGTGCCCAGCGCCGTCACGAGCAGGGCGATGCCGATGCCGCGGCCGAGCCAGACCGACTTGAACCAGGGGATGGCGAACAGATCGAGGTTCTCGACGTCTTCGATACGGATCCGCTTGAGCACGCCGGCGCTCCAGTCACGGTCTGGGTCGACGCCTAGCTGGGTGGCCAGATCGCGACGGAGCTGGGCAAGGACGTAGCGATCCGCGCCGGGCAGCCCGTAGCAGCCCTGGAACCCGAGCCCCAGCACGGCGGCGTAAGTGGCCACTACAGTGGGCGGTCCCCGCCTCACATCGTGGAGCCGCTCGAACATCTCAACGCCCGCGCTGTTGGTGTTGAATCGCTGCGCCTGGAGCAAGTACTGGCTCCAAAACGGTCGCAGCTCCGGCAGGCCCATGGCGATCTCGTCGATTAGCGCTGCGATGGCGAACTCTCCCGCCTCGACCGAGCGGACGGGAAGCGCTTGAGCCTCTGGCGAGCGGCGCAGCTCGTCGAGCAGGTAGCCGGCGTGCTGATGCACGGTTTGGGCCGGCGGACGCTGCTGCGCTTGCCGTAACAGACATGCCCAAAGAAGCACGTCTTGACCGAATACACCGATGGACTGTTCCACGCGCCTCAGAGCTTAGTTAAAAGGCCCCGGGTGGAACAAGGACCTCGGCGATCGTCGTGAATCGACGAGGTGGGGGCCGACAAGGAGAAAAGACCGTGACCGACATCGAAAGCATCATTGCACGCGAGATTCTGGACTCACGAGGGAACCCTACCGTGGAGGTCGAAGTGATGACCGACGGTGGGATCGGTCGCGCGGCGGTGCCCAGCGGTGCCTCGACCGGTGAGCACGAGGCGGTCGAGCTGCGGGACGGTGACAAGGAACGTTTCGGTGGCAAGGGCGTGCAGCAGGCCGTCACCAACGTGGAACAATCGCTGGCCCCTGCCATCATGGGCATGGATGCCATCGACCAGCCGGCGATCGACAAGGTCTTGCTCCAGGTCGACGGCACCCCCAACAAGTCCAAAATGGGCGCGAACGCCATTCTGGCCGTGTCCATGGCCGTCGCTCGCGCTGCTGCCGATGGGATCGGTATTCCCCTGTGGCGCTATTTGGGCGGCGTTCAGGCCCGCGTCTTGCCGACGCCGATGATGAACATCCTCAACGGCGGCAAGCACGCTGACAGTGGGCTCGAGGTGCAGGAGTTCATGATCGTGCCCCACGGAGCCAAGAGCTACGCCGAGGCGCTCCGTACGGGGGTCGAGATCTTTCACACCCTAAAGGGCTTGCTCGCCGCTGATGGACTGGTGACGGCGGTGGGCGACGAAGGCGGTTTTGCGCCGCGCCTGGAGAGCAACGAGGCGGCCCTCAAGTGCATCATGAACGCCATCGAGAAAGCGGGCTTCAAGCCAGGCGAGCAGGTGAGCCTGGCCCTCGATCCGGCCTTGACCGAGTTCTATGACGTCGCCAAAGAGCGCTACACCTTCGACAAGAAAGAGCGGACGCGGGAGGAAATGGTCGACATCTGGGCTGACTGGGCGGACCGCTACCCCATCGTGTCGATCGAGGACGGCCTGGCGGAGGATGACTTCGATGGCTGGAAGCTCCTGATGGACAAGATCGGCAAAAAGGTCCAACTGGTGGGTGACGATTTGTTCGTCACCAACATGGAACGCCTGAAGATCGGGATCGACCGAGGCCTGGCCAACTCGATCTTAATCAAGCTGAATCAGATCGGCAGCGTCACCGAGACCCTCGACTGCATCCGGATGGCCCAGAGCGCCGGCTTCAGCTGTGTGATTTCCCATCGTTCGGGCGAGACGGCCGACACCTTCATCGCCGATCTGGCGGTGGCGACCAATGCGGGACAGATCAAGACGGGCAGCCTGTCTCGGTCCGATCGGATCGCCAAGTACAACCAGCTGTTGCGGATTGCCGACGAGCTCGACGAGGGCCAGATCTACGCAGGTGCCAGCGCGCTTGCCTGCGGCCGCTAGCGTCCTGAGTCGCTAGCAGTTGCGGTGTGCACCTGCGTGGTGCATACGCAGCCCATGGCGAAGAGCAAGGTAGCAGTGCTGAGGGTCAAACCTCAGACCGTCTTGGAGGACATTCACCGGCTGGATGAGCTCGCCGGAATGAAGGAGGCGCTCGATTCCACGGCGCCAACCATCCTGAAGGACAACATCTCCTGGCACTACCCCTTTCCAGGAGCCAATACGACGCCCTGGCAACTGGAGGGGATCATCAAGTCCCTCCAGGCCGACGGCTTCGGCGATCTGTCTTGCGTCCAGAACAAGACGGTCGTGACTGACGCCTTCAAGGGTGAGGACCTGAACAACTATCTGCCCATCCTGCGCCGCCACGACGTCCCCGTGCTCTACAACTTCAGAAACGAGGACATGAAGTGGATCGAGTACCGGCCCCAAGCCAAAATGCACGTTCTGGACCAAATCTACCCTGATGGCATTCGGCTGCCCGATTACTTCTTCGGCAAAAACATCATCCACTTGCCCACGGTCAAGTGTCACATCTACACGACCACCACTGGAGCCATGAAGAACGCCTTCGGCGGCTTGTTGTCGACCCACCGGCACTACACCCACAGCTGGATTCACCGCACGCTGGTCGATCTGCTGGCCATCCAGAAGGAGATCCACGCTGGGCTCTACGCCGTCATGGATGGCACGACAGCGGGCAATGGCCCCGGCCCGCGGACCATGAAGCCGGTCATCAAAGACCTGATGCTCGCCTCGGCCGATCAGGTGGCCATCGATGCAGTGGCGGCCAAGATGATGGGCTTCGATCCCATGAGCCTCGAGTACATCGCGGTAGCCCACGAGGACGGGCTGGGTGTCGGCGATCCACGGGACATCGAGGTGGTCGGTGAGGATATCTCCAACGAAAGCTGGGGCTTCTCGGTAGGCGACAACGCGGCCTCCCACGTCGGCGACATGCTGTGGTTCGGGCCGCTCAAGGGCTTGCAGAAGCTGTTCTTCCGCACCCCCCTGGTCAATGCCTTCATCTTCGGTAGCGAAGCCTATCACGACTACTATCGGTGGCCGTTCAAGGACCGGAAGACCTACGAGGGCTGGCTCGCTGAGACCCCCTGGGGCGAGCTGTTCGCCGCCTATCTGCGAGGTGAGGCGGGGCGCATCTATCGCGATACGGCTGAGGGCTGATGCCGCGGGCGGGGTGAAACTCGCCTCTACGTGGTCTCGGGTTTGATCTCGGACTCGGTCTCGGACTCGGTCTCGGTCTCGGTCTCGGACTCGGACTCGGTCTCGGACTCGGTCTCGGTCTCGGACTCGGTCTTGGACTCGGTCTTGGACTCGGACACGGACTCTGCCCCTTCCCGCTGGGACGGCGCTTCCCTGGTGCGCTGGAACAGCGCCTCGAGGGTGGCTTCACCAGGTTTGAGCTCACCGGCAGCGATGCGTCTCACGTCGACCAGCACCGCCGTGTTGATGGGCGTGGCAATGCTGTGCTCGCTGCCCCTGACGACTACCTCACCGTTGAGGAAATCCACCGGAGGTTCCCGGCCTCGCTCGATGGCCGTGAGCATGGAGGAGCGTAGTCGGCGGTAGCGGGTGCCGACGGCGAGTAGCAAGGCATGTTTGGCCAGCAGGCTCGTCGATCCGAGCTTGCTCTTGCGGTCGCTCTCCGAGAGAGCAATCCACTCCAAGTCGAGGGTCCCTGCTACTTTCTCGAGGGTGACCCGCTCGGCGAAGGCGATGTCGACCGCCTCAGTCATGATCTCCAGGGCAAGGCGTCGCACGTATCGCTTGCGGAGCAACACGCCCAACCGGTCGCCCCCGATCGCGCCGAGGGAGGTGATGGCGCAGTTAATGGCCAGCTTCGACCACCGGACGCCGGGCAGGTTGTCGGTGAGTGTGACTGGGCCGATGGCCTCCAGCAGGTGGGCGGTTGTTCGGACCCGGTCATCGAGGGTTCCGTCGAGTCGGCCGAGCACGAAGCCCCCGGCCGAGGTGCGATCGTAGAGGCCCGGCTCGGGCATCGAGGCTCCCCAGGCGACCACCGCGCCGATGACTCGCTCGGGGCCGGCGATCGCGGCGATTCGTTGCTCGCACAGGCCGTTCTGGAAACAGACCATGTCTCCGTCTTCAGCTAGCACCGGCAGCAGTTGCTGGGCCGCCTGCTCGACCTGCGGCGGCTGAGTGGCGAGCAGGACCACATCGAAGGGCTTGGCGTTCTTGGGCAGCGCGGTGCTGCCGTGGCCAGGAATGTCGCCGAGGCTCAGCTCGCCGCGGGTGCGAAAGCCGCTGGCGTTGATCGCGTCGGTGATGAGCTCGTTGTGGGTGAGCGCCGTGACGTCGAGGCCCTGATGAAACAGTCGGGCCGCCACCGTGCCACCGATGGCGCCACAACCGACCACCAAGATTCGAGGACCGTACTGCCGTCCTGTCGCCACCATCAGGCCACCCTACACCATGGCTGGACCGGTCGTGAGCCGGTCGTTCGGCGCCTCCCGAAGGCCGTGTCGACACGGCTTGCAGTCGCGATCGGGCCCGAGGTCGGCTACAAGGGCTTCATGAACGGCTCCGCTGAGCCCGCGCCGTCGGCTGACGATGGGCGCCAGGCCGAAGGGCCAGATTCAGGTCGTCCCAGCCTCTTGCCCGTCGGGGCGCTTGCCTGCTTCGGGCTCTCTGCGCTCATCGCCGTTTTGTTCTTGGCGGCCAGTATTCGCCGTAGCGGAATTTGGGATCCCCATGAGATCGAGCGCGCCGAGTTGAGCCGCCGGATAGCGGTCAACCTGTTTGGGGCCGAGCAGCTCACTCTCGATGGGGCGCTCAACTCTCTTCCCACCCTGACCGATCTTGGCGCCGGCGAGCTGGGCTTCACATCGGTAGCCTGGGGGTTTGCCAAGCTCGGTCTCCACGACTGGGCAGGTCGGCTCCCCCTAGCGCTGTGGGGCGTGGCCGGAGCGCTCGTGCTCTACCTGTTTCTGGCACGCACCATCAACCCGCGGGCCGGTCTCTACGGCGTGATCGTCTTGTCGACCATGCCGCTCTACTTCGTTCAGTCGCGCACCATGCTTGGCGACATCGTGACGATGGCTGCCTTCACGATGTGCTTCTGTGGGCTCGCCGGTGCACTGCTCGATCGCCGATCGGTCTGGGCCACCCTGGGCTGGCTGCTGCTGGGGCTGGCAGGCGCTGGCTGCGGCTATCTCAGCCGCGGCGCGCTCATCGGAGTCGCCGCACCGGCACTCGGCGTCGGCGTCAGCTGGGTGGTCTTGGCGACCTCACCGGTGGGTCGCTCGGTGCTACCCTTTGGTGCCAAGCTCGCCAAGGCCAGAGCCCAGGAGCCCAGGTCGGGGGCAGGGCGGCCCGGTGGGACCTTCACAGCTGCCGTGGTCGGAACCATCGCCCTGGCCCTCGGCGCCGTTGCCGCTGCTGTCGGCATCGGCGCTTTGGTCGACCAGGGGTTCGAGCAGCAACAGGTGCTGCGAGTGCTGGGCGTAGCCATCGAAGCCAAGCCAAGCGTCGAGTCGACCTTCGACTTGACGGTGCGCGACCTGGGTCACGCCTTGTTCCCCTGGAGCGCGTTCATCCCCTTCGCCTTCGGTCGGCTGTTTCGCATGCCAGACCAGGTGCTCGACGAGGCCCGGCTCCGCGAGCTCGGCACCCGAACCACCCTGCTCGTGGGCAGCGCTACCGCCTACGGCGTGTTTGCTCTGCTGGCCCCATACACTGGACCGCTGGCCTTTGCGGCGCCGGCCCTGCTGGCCGCCATCGCGGCCATCGCGATTGTTGATTTCGAGCGTGGCGTCCCGCCCTCTGGCGTCGTGGGCATCGGCACGCTGGTCCTCGGAATGGTGCTGCTTCGCGACATGACGAAGCTCCCCATCAAGGGGCTGAGCGCTTTCAGCGTGGCGGAGCGCGAGTTCCCCAAGACCTTCGAGGCGACAGGCGCTTCGCTGATGACCCTGGCCGCAGGGTCGTTTTGCGTCCTAGTGCTGCTGGTGTGGCTCGATCGGCCCACCAAGCTGGTAGGGATGAAGGGGATCGAGGATTGGTTCTGGGGGCGCGTGGCAAGCTACCAGCGCACCGGCGCGGTGCTGCTCGAGGTGTGGCGGGGCAACTTGGTGTTCGGTTTCTTGGTCGTCGAGGCGGCTCTGGTTGGGCTCGGCGCGATGGTCTTGGTCGGCCAGAAGTTGGGCTGGGCCAGCGTCGTCAAGATGCCCCGGATGTTTGCATACGCAAGCCTCAACCTGTGGTGGTTCTTGCCGCTGTGCCTATTGTTGACACCCGTCGCCATCGATCTGGTGCGGCTGTTGACGTCGTTGGTCTTGTCGTGGCTACGCTTGCCTCGGGCGTCGGGGACGTTGATCGCCGCCTTGGTGGCTGGTGGGTTTCTGTGCTTCGGATATTACCCGGCGCTGGCTGGGCAGTTGTCGCCCAAGGAGGCCTTCGAGAGCTACGCACGAGCGCGCCAGCCGGGCGAGCCCCTGGGCATCCTGGGGTTAAGCACTCGGGTCGCCCGCTACTACTCCGGTGAGGGGGAGTTGCGTTCGCTGGGGAGTCCCCGAGCGGCACTCATGTGGCTCAACGCCGGCAGTCAGAAAGACCCACCCGAGCGGCGCTTTGTCGTGCTTCGACGACAGGATCTGGCGGAGCTCAACTCGATCTTCCGAAAGACCTCGGGGCAAAATCTGCCGGTTCTCAACGCCCAGGCCGGACAGAACCTGCTGGCCTCCAACGCCCTGTCCGGCGCAGACACCCAGAACCCACTGGCGCGGCACATCCTGGCTGCGCCGCCGGAGCCCATTCAACATGCGGTCGAGGCCCAGTTTCAGGATCAGCTGGCGGCGCTGGGGTGGGAGGTCGTCAATCAGGACGGCGCTCTGGTGGACTACGTGGTCCCAGGACGCACGTTCTACCTACGGTTCTATTACCGGGTGCAAAGACCGATCACGCGCAGCTACAAGGTCTTCCTTCACATCGACGGCTACCACCGGCGTCACAACGGGGATCACGACGTGCTCGGTGGCGACTACCGCATGACCTACTGGCGGCCTGGGGACGTCGTCATGGACGAGGTCCCGCTCGCCTTGGAGCCCAACTTTCTGCCTGGTGACTACACCGTCTATTACGGCTTCTTCGCCGGCAAGCAGCGCTTCAAGGTGACTCGCGGCAAGCACCATGACAACCGGGTGAACGGTGGGCTGCTGACCGTTCGCTAGTGCCGTGTCTCGCAGGTCGCAACGAGAGCTCTGAGCCACGGCCTTCTCTGTCGATCGTGACGTCTGAGACGCAGCACTAGAAGCGCCAAGACTCGGAAATGCGCCGGCTGCTCGGTGCAATCTTGCTCGACGCCTGCGCCCATCGGCGATACGTATTTACGTGCATGTCCGCCTCCGAGCCGCCACCGGACGAGAAGCGCTCAGCTCAGCGCGTCGAGGTGATGTGGTCGGTGGATTGTGAGACCGAGGATACGTTCCTATACGCCTCGATCATGAACATCTCGAAGATGGGGATCTTCGTTCGCACTGACGAGCCGCTGCCGGTCGGCTCGGAGCTCACGTTGCGCTTCACACCCCGAGGCGACGAGCCGACCTTCACCATGCAAGGGCGGGTGCAGTGGGTGAACCGGGTGCATACCTTTGGCGAGAACCTGAACCCCGGCATGGGGGTCAAGTTCGTGAGCCTGACTCCAGACCAACGCGAGCGTCTGGTGGCGACCATCCACACCATCGCCTATTTGCGCAACGACCCGGCGCAGCTCGGCCAGAACTGAGGCGTCAGCTGGGCCAGCGTTAGGCGGCGCAGCGTTAGGCGGCGCAGCGTTAGCCCGTGCAGCGTTGGCGGGTCGAGCAGCGCGACCCCGACCCCGAATTCTTGCTCTAGGTCGTGGTCGGAAGCGTGAGGGAAGCGCGGGCGAGCGGGGGGGGGGCAGCCGGTAGGCCTACGGGCCACAGCAGAGCCCCAGGCGGGCTGGCGGCCCGCAGCCCGCAGGACGTCAGTTGCTCAGCTTGAAGAGCATGGCGCCGATGCGCCGGAGCTTGTCTTGCTGCTCGGTGCTGCCCGAGAGCGAGACGCAGTCGAGCACTGCGCAGCATTCGCCAGCGGAGCCGAGGGCCGTCAAGAGATTGCTCTTGCCCACCACGGTCCCCTTCTTGGAGCACCCCTCGGCGATGTTGCACACCACCGAGTCAGACGCCCGCAACCCTTGGTCACGCAAGTGAGACCGCCCGCGGGGAAACCCCACTCGGGAGAACCACCGATTCACCTCCACGGCGAGCCGGTAACAATCGAGTTTTTCGTAATCGAATGCGTGCTTCATCTGCCCTCCATCGGTCGCCGGGTTTGCGAGACGGCGACCTCGCCCCCCGGCACGTCGCCCTCGCAGCAAACCCGGCGACCGATGGAGGCCCCGAAGCTCCAGTGAGCACGACCTGCGCTGTCCCGAGATTCGAGTGAAACGAGCATCGAGCTTGTCGAGCATCGAGCTTGTC
>JAUVCD010000054.1 GCA_030590865.1 Myxococcales bacterium
GACCGCGACTCGGTGGGGGATGTTTGCGACAACTGCGCGTGGGATGGTAACACGAATCATGCGGATTTCGACGGTGACACGGTGGGGGATGCCTGCGACAACTGCGCCACCTCTGCGAACCTGAGCCTTGTGGACGGCGACAGCGACACGGTGGGTGACGTCTGCGACAACTGCCCGGCCGACTCGAACGTCGGCCAGGGGGACGGGGATACCGACGATCTCGGCGATGCCTGTGACAACTGCCCGGCGGACTGGAACCCCAGTCAAACTGATGGTGACGCCGACGACTACGGCGACGTCTGTGACAACTGCCCTGGGGATGCGAATCCAGCCCAGACCAACCAAGACGCCGACACCCTCGGTGATGTCTGCGACAACTGCATTCGCACGACCAACCCAGGTCAGATCGACACCGATGGCGACGCCGTTTCACCGTGCAACACTGATGTCTCGAGTCCGGTCTGCGGCGGGGACGAGTGCGACCCGGATGACGACAACGATGGCATAGACGACGGTCCCGACCCGGCGCCGCTCAACCCAGACCTCTGCGGGGATTCGGAGAACAGCGGCGCTGGGGACGGCTGTGACGACTGCGCGGTGGGGACCGACGGCTTCGGCCCCCAGTCGGACAGCACCCCGGCCACCGACGGCGTGGATACTGATGGCGACACTCTCTGTGACATCGGCGATCCAGATGATGACAACGATGGCGTGCTCGACGGCCCGGACATTGCTCAGCTCAACCCCGATCTGTGCGGTGATACGGAGAACAGCGGTGCCGGAGACGGCTGCGACGACTGCGCGATTGGGACGGACGACTTTGGCAGCGCGTCGGACAGCACCCCGCTCAATGATGGCGTGGACACCGATGCCGACGGCATTTGTGATGCTGGCGACAACTGCGTTCTGACCAGCAATGCCACTCAGATCAACGAGGACGCCGATGCGCTCGGCAACGCTTGCGACAACTGCGACAAAGTCACCAATACCAACCAGGCGGACAACGACAACGATGGTAATCCGTCCCAGTGCGACACCCAGGGCTCCACGCCCATCTGTGGCGGCGATGCCTGTGACATCGACGACGACAACGACACGCTGCTAGACGCCGAAGAGCAAAACCTCGGTACCGACCCCACCAACGTGGACAGTGACGGCGACAGCCTCAACGACCCGGTTGAGGTGCAAAACCCGTCCAACCCCAGCGATCCGCTGAACGACACTGATGGCGACAGCACCATCGATGCCCTCGATCCGGACAGCGACAACGACAACATCCTCGATCTGCACGAGGCCTCCTTCGCCCTAGGCTCAGGACACGATAGCGATGGCGACTCGATCCCCGACTATCGGGATGACGACTCGGATGGCGACGGCGTGGACGATCTGTTGGAGTCAGGTCCGAGCAATAAGCAGCTCAGCGATCCGCCGACGGACACGGACACGGACAACAGCCCGGACTATCTCGATTTCGACTCGGATGGCGATGGGATTTGCGATGGCTCGCTGAACAGTGGCGGAGACGTTCCGACATCGACCTGCACCTTCAACGACAACTGCACCTCGCTGTCGGCGTGCCAGAACGTGACCTGCACCGCCGGGGTCGATGACGGCTTCGACAACTGTCGCATCGCCCTCAACGGTCCCAATGAGACGGACAACCAGCAGGATGCCGACTGTGATGGTATCGGCGATGCTTGCGCGAGCGATACGGATGGCGATCAGGTAGACGACTCGGTCGATAACTGCCTGTTGGTGCCGAACACCAACCAGGAAGACAACGACGGGGACGGTCACCCGCAGCCCTGTGATACGTCGATCGCCAGTCCGGTCTGTGGCGGCGACGCCTGTGATGCCGATGATGACAACGACGGCGTCGACGATATCGACGACACCGACCCGTTCGACCCCGACGTCTGCGAGGACACAGACGAGGACGGTTGCGATGACTGCGCCATCGGCGACGACAACTTCGGGCCCAACCCGGACAACGACCCGCTGAACGACGGTCCTGACCCGGATCAGGACGGCATTTGCGACGATGTCGATAAGGACAAGGACGGCATCGAAGACAGCGTGGACAACTGTCCTGATGATCACAACACGCAACAGGAAGACGCTGACACTGACGACGTGGGCGACATCTGCGACAACTGCCCGGACGACGAGAACCCAGGTCAAGAGAACAGCGACGGCGACGACTTGGGTGACGCCTGCGACAACTGCCCTGAGGTCGACAACCCGGCACAGGACGATGCCGACGACAACGGCGTGGGCGATGCCTGCGAGGGCGGCGGTGGCGGCGGTGGTGGCATCGGTGGCGCCGGCGGCGGTGGCGGTGTCGTGCTGCCCGAGCCCGAGCCCCCAGAGTTCGAAGGTGGTTGTAATTGCAGGGTTGGGGAGCGGTCGCTGCCTGAGGGGAGTTGGGCGCTGCTGTTGCTGGGTGCGGCGGCTTGGGTTCGTCGCTTGCGGCGGTCCCGCCCCAATTCAAGCACGCGACGGGCTGCCTGAGGGCGGTGCGGCGCTCTCCGTCAACGCTGCGCAGCTTGCGCCACTTCACGAGCCGGGCTAATTGCCCACAGGTCTCTGACGCCAGTATCGTGACGATTTCATGAAGCACTTCGCACCTTTTGCGGCCACCACGACTTTCGCCACGGCGATGGCGCTGACCGGCGCCGTGGCTGGCCAAGAGGGAGGGTTCGCCCTGAACCCGATGCAGCCCTCGCCGGCCGGTGACACCTTCATGACGGTGCCCTCGCCCTATGCGGCGGGCCACTTGGAGGTGCGCGGCTACGCAATGTTCGACTACGCCCGTCGGCCCATTCGTCTGAGCGGGAACAACGTGGCGGTGGTGGAGGCCCAAGGGTTTTTGCGTGCCGATCTGTCCCTTGCCCTCTGGGATCGGCTGCTCGTCTCGGCCGACGTGCCGCTCGCGCTCATCCAGTCCAATGGCGACGCTACCTCACCCAGTACCACCTTCACGACCCTCGAGGCGCCCCAGCTCGGGGATCTGCGGTTCGGTGCCAGATTACGGATCTTCGGGGAAAACAGAGAAGCCTTCCAGCTCGGGTTGGGCAGCTACCTCCTGCTGCCGACGGGCAGCCAGGAACAGTACACCGGTGAAGGCGCGGTGCGAGGCGCCTTTCATGGAGCCCTCGGGGGCCGATTTGGGCCCGACTACCTGGGGTTCTTGTGGTCTGCCGCTGGCGGGATGGAGCTGCGCGGCTCGGACCGTCCCCAGGCCCTGACCTACGGCGCTGGTGTGGCGCTCGCTTTTGCGGACGACATGGTCCAGGTAGGGCCCGAATTTCACGGGATCAGCCCCTTGGGTGGAGATCTGACGCTATCGGCCACGCCGTTGACCACCGCAGGTGCAAGCACCAGCGCCGAGCTGCTGGTAGCCGCCAAAGCGCGTTTCATTGGTGGCCTGACCGTCGGCGCCGGCGCCGGTCCCGGGCTGCTCAGCGCCATCGGGACGCCGACCCTCAGGGCGGTGGTCATGGTCGGGTGGAGTCCAGCCCCCAAGGCAGCGGCCGGCAGCGGCACGGATGACGAGCCCAAGACCATTGATCGGGACGACGATGGGACGCCCGACAAGATCGACGCGTGCCCGGATGAGCCTGGCGAACCATCGCCAGACCCGGAGAAGGACGGCTGTCCGCCGCCGGATCGAGACAACGACGGCGTGCTGGACGTGGAAGACGCCTGTCCCGGCACGCCTGGTGTGCGCAGCGGCGACGCGACTGAGAACGGCTGTCCTGCCGACAGCGACGGCGACACCTATCACGATGGCATCGATGCCTGCCCCGAGGTGGCGGGTGGCGCCAGCGACGATCCGAAGAAGGTCGGCTGTCCCAGTGATCGGGACGAAGACGGCATCGCTGACGCCGACGACGGCTGCCCGGACGCGGCTGGCGATCCGAATGACGTGCCTAGGGACAACGGCTGCCCGGCGGATCCGGATGGCGACGGCATCCAGTATTCGGCTGATGCCTGCCCGCTGGAAAAGGGCGCGCCTGACGCCGATCCGAAGCAGAACGGCTGTCCCAAGTTCGTGCGCGTACGGAAGGGCGAGATCGTCATCTCTCAGAAGGTCGAGTTCGACACCTACGGCGACTCGGTCGGTGAGGCGGTCTCCGAAGACTCGGAGCAGATGCTGCTCGAGGTGGTGGCTGTCATCAACGAGCACAAGGAGATCGATGTGCTCGAGGTTCAGGGGCACACCGACGACAGCGGCGACGAGGAGTTCAATCTCGAGTTGTCTCAGCGACGGGCCGAGGCGGTGCTCGAGTGGTTGGTGAACAACGGCGTGGCCCGCGAGCGCCTCGCGGCCAAGGGGTACGGCTTCTCCCGCCCAGTGGCGGACAACCGAGTCCGCACGGGTCGGCAGCGCAATCGCCGCGTGCAGTTCGTCATCATCCAGCAGCGCAAGAAGTAAGACGCCGACGAGCCTGAGCCACGGGTGCCAGTCGACCGGTGCCCGTGAACCGGTGCGGGTTCGCAGCCACCGGTTGAGGTGCGTGGGGTGGTGGGCTGCGCTACGATCACTCTGGTTACGGAGATCGAAGGCAGGGGAGACCGATGGGCAGACTATCTTTCTTGGCGTGGCTCGTGCTTGCTACCTCCTCAGGGGTGGTCGTCGTGAGTTGCGGTAGTGACTTCGAGGGGAGCGACGGAAGCTCGACGAGCAGCAGCAGCTCGGGAGGCGCGGCCGGTGGTGGCGGGAGCACCAGCAGCTCGTCGGCAGGCACCGCCGGTGGTGGCGGTAGCGGTGGAGCGGGATGCCAACCGATGGCCGATGCCTGCACCGCCTGCGAGTTCGAGCAATGCCCGGAAATCTACTGTGCCTGCTACGCAAACGAGGACTGCGCAAACATTGCGATGTGCATCGCTCTGTGCTCCTCGCCGGTCTACGGCGAATGCGTCCAGAGTTGCTACACCGATTTCCAGGACGGCATCTCCATTGCCGCCCTAGCGTCTCATTGTGCGGCGACCCAGTGTCAGCCAGGAGGTTGCACGGGCTTCAGTGCGATTCCCAAATGCGACTTGTGCCTATTCGAGCAATGCCCGTCAGAGATGAATGAGTGCCTCGCCACGCCGGCTTGTGCCGAGCTTCTGGTGTGCACCGGCAAGTGCAACGAAGCGGCCTGTATCGACAAGTGCTACACCGACAATGACGCGGGCGTGTTGTTGATCGGCGACGTCGATGCCTGCATGGAGGCCCACTGCGGGAGCGAGTGCAGCTGGACGAATGGCTAGGGCTCAGAAGGCGTATCGAAGGTTCACGCCAGGGGCGAACATCCCGACAAAACTGCCCATCAGCGACTCGTTGCTATAGCGCCCAATGCCGTCGGTGGCGGCGGCCACCTCGATGTTCGGGTCCCATTTGGGCTGAGCTAGGGCGACCAAGAGCAAGGCTTGCAGCTGAGCGCTCAGCTCGAGGTTCTCGGTGAGCCGGTAGCCGACACGGGCCGCCGGGGCGATGTAGACATAGGTGGCCGTCGGAAAGTCGACCACCGGAAAAGCGTCGAATTCGCCGCCGTGCTGGGCGGTGAAGTGGCCATTGCGCTCGTCTCGCAGCTGCCCATAGAGCACTCCGGCGCCCACTCGCAGCGTCACCGGAACCTGTTCGCCGAAGTGGTAGCCCGCGGTCGCCCCTGCCAGAAACGCGCTGAGGCGCAAGCTGTCGGTAGCCCAGCCTGCATTGGCAGTCGTCATGCCGTTGGGGGTCAGCTCGGCCTCCCGCTTCTCCACCTCTTTGGTGCCGATGTAGTAGCCGAGCTCGATGCCGAAGCCGAGACCAGAGCCCAGCTCGTAGCTGCCGTTGACCAGGATCAACCCGCCAAGCCCGATGGGGTTGATGCAGCCGTCACCGCAGCGGTCCGCCACATCTCCACCCAAGGTCGGAGCCAGCACGAGCGAGGCGTTTCCGTCGATGGTCCAGCGGGCTGGCTTGCGCCACTGGGGCGCGTCTTCATCCCGCTCGAGCTCGATGGCAAGAGTCTCCCGCTGCCCCTTCTCGAGCTCGACGGACCGCTTGCCGTCGAGGAAGCCCGCCGCTTTGACCTCGATGGTATGCGGACCTGTTTTCAGCCGTCCGAGCCACACGCCGCTGCCCACGTTCACCGAGTCGAGCCACACGCTGGCTCCTGGGGGCGTGGGGTCGATGCGCAGCGATGCATCGAGATCTTCGGCCACCAGGGACAGCTGGGTGAGCTGTTGGGATTCTACGGTGGCCTTGGCTGGCTGGGCGCCAATCTTACCCTTGCCCCGCAAGGTGACCATGTGGTCGCCGACCGCCAATCGTCCTTCCCAGGGAGACTTTCCAACGATCACGTTGTCGACGAGCACATCCAAGGTTCGGCCCGTTCGCTCGACCACTCGCAGTCTTCCCGAGTCTTTGAGCTTCTGTAGCTTGGCGGTGACGAAGGCGAGCTGGCCGCCGGCGACATCGATCCGGGTCTCGAAGGGCTCGTAGCCCTCCTTGAAGACCCGCACGACGTGGTTGCCGGCGGCAACCCGGAGCGGTTTGACCGGCGGGTACTCACCTCGGTCTTCGCTACTGATGACGATGGATGCCCCTGGCTCGGCGCCTTGAATGTCGATGGTGCCCACCAGGGCACGGAGCTCGGCGATTTGGTGCTGTGCCCGGGTTCGCTCTGCCGGCGGGACCTTGAAATCCCGTAGCAGGGTCTCGAATATGTCGAGCGCCTCGTCGTACCGCTGCAGTCGCTGCAGGGCGATGCCGGCGTTGTTGGTGGCGACGCGGGTCGCGTAGAGCTCGCGGGAGAGCAGAAACTCGGCGAGCGCTGGTGCCCAGGCTTGTTGGCGCAGCAGCTTGATGCCTTTGAGGAAGTGCCGTTTGGCCTGCTGTTTGGTCTTTGCGGATACCGGCGGCGGCTCGTCTTCGTCAGCTGGGGGCTTCTCCGCGGCCAGCGTCGTCGGCGGTGGCGGCGGCGTCGCGGGCTTGTCCGCCTCGTCGCTGTAACTGGCCGGTTGCTCCGCCTCGTCGGCGGGTTGGGAGAGGGCGGAGGTCGGGAATAGTGCTGCCGTTAGCACGATGATGAGCACTAGGAGCGCACGGGAGCGAATACGCATGAAGCGTAGCCTACTCGGATCTGGTCCCTAGTTGTTGAACTCGTCGTCGTCCACTTGGATCCCCTTGGGGACTGCAGGCAGCGCAGTGTTGCCCCCGGTGGTGGTGGCGCCAGCCTTGGGTTTGGTGATTCGCAGCACTTTGCCGATCTTCACTTCGATCTTTGGCGGCAAGGCGCCGGACTCGGTCACTACGACGTCGACGGTTGTTGAGCTCTTGCCTTTGTAGGCCTTAACGCGGTGGACGCTCCCAGGCACGTCCTCGATCTCGAGCACGCCGCCCTTGACGACCACCGGCTTGCCTTCGATCTCCACTTTGGCCTCAGTGGGGATGATGACGACGTGGACCCGTTTGGCCTTGGCAGGTTCGGCGACCGGTGCCGAGGTGGTCGGCGCGGCCGTCTCGGTCGGCCCGGTCGTCGGAGCAGCAGTCGACGCGGCAGAGTCGGCAGGTACTGGCACGCCCTGCGTTTCGTCCGGACGGGTCAGGGCGAAGACGCCACCGCCAACCAGCGCCACCACCGCAGCAGCGCCGAGGACCAAGGGCAGCTTGGAGGATTGGGCCGTCTCGGCGGTGGTGGTTCCGTCGCCGGTGTGGGTCAGCGGCCCGGTGGTCGAGGCCCCTTGGCCGGCGATGGCGGTGCCTGTTGCGGCGGTCATTGCCGGCATGGCGCCACTGGCCATGGCCGGCGGTGGCACACTCATCGGCGCTCGTGGAGCTTGCTCCAACCGCTGGCTGTCCTCCAGCGACACGAGCATGTCCTCGTGCATCGCCCAGCCATAGGGCAACAGCGGTCGGACCGCGTCGAAGAGCTCTTGCGCCGTCTGGTAACGGGCGTCGGCGCTCTTGTCGAGGCAACGATGCACGATCAGGGCGATCTCGGGAGGTACCCAGGGGGCGAGGTCTTGAATGGGCGGTGGCGGCTCGGTGCACACCATCAGGATGAGCTCACCGAGGGCCGTGGCATGCTCGTAAGGCGTGCGACCGGCGAGCATCTGGTAGGCCACTGCTCCAAGCGAGTAGATGTCGGTGCGGTGGTCGATGGATCGCTTGCCGCGGGCCTGCTCGGGCGACACGTAGAGCGGGGAGCCGAGCAAGTTGCCCGTCTTGGTCAGATCGGCCCCATCGCGGCTCTGGGCCGCATCCATTTTGACCTTGGCGATTCCGAAATCGAGCAGCTTGAGGACGACCTCACCAGCGTCCCGTTTGGCGAGAAACAGGTTGTGAGGCTTGATGTCCCGGTGCACGACCTTGGCGGCGTGGGCCTTTTGAAGCCCCAGGCAAGCCTGGGCCATGACGCGCATCGCCAGATCCGGCGACACCGGACCGACTCGCTTGAGCAGGTGCTGGAGATCCTCACCGTCCATGTACTCCATGGCCAGAAAGGGCAGGCCACTGTCTCGATCGACACCGGCATCCAACACCTGGGTGATGTACTGGGTGTCAATCTTGCCGGCGGCGCGGGCTTCTCGCTCGAAACGGCCGAGAACCTGCTCGTCCTTGACGAGATCGGGCGAAGTGATCACCTTGACCGCGCAGCGTCTGCCGGTGGTGGTGTGCTCGGCAACGTACACCGATCCCATGCCTCCCTCGCCGAGAAGCGATTTGATCTCGTACTTGCCGTCGATGGTCGAACCAATCACTAGTCGTACCGAGTCACTCTACGTGATGGCGAAGCGGTCGGCAATCTGCTCACCCCAGAGGTTGGGCAGAAAGTCACGCCCAGTCCGGCCAGTGTTTCAGTTCGGGCAGTGGATCAGTCCGGGCAGTGGATCAGTCCGGGCAGTGATACTGGAGCGGGCAAGTCTCAGCCTGGGCGCAGTCGCGGCCACAGTCCTCGAAACAAGCGATGCACTGGGTCATCACGTCTGCATTGAAGCAAGACGCCTGACCCTGCTCGGCGCGGTTGCAGACATCAGTGGCCTCTTCGGTGTCGTAGCCACCGCCGCAGCCGCCCACGAGCATCGCGCAAAAGCCGATGAGGAACAGTAGGTTATGTGTTCTGATGGGTGCTGGGACAGCACCGCCGAGCTTGGTCATCATCGTCATCTCCTTCAAACAGCCGATCACCCCATAGCACGCCAGAGCGGACGTTCCGAGGGCACCTGAGCTGCACGCCGAAATTGCTCCATCCACAGGGGCCCGGTAGTAGGTTTCGTGAGCCTGCCTCTGCTAGCCTCTGTCCTGGATGACGAGGGACCGGTCAACCAAGCTCGCCTTCGGGGCCTACGAGGTGATCTGCCGGCTCGGCGATCAACCGAGTGGCTATCTCGTGCGCAAGGCGACCGATCCGGCGGTCGGCCCCTACGCGCTTCACCTGCTTGATGCGTCGCCTAGTTCCATTGCCGAAGCGAAGCGAGACATTGAGCGTTTTGCCGGGCTCACCCATCCAGCCCTGGCGCCACTGATCGATGTGTTCGAGCACGACGACTCGCTGGCGCTGGTCTTCGAGCAGGTCGATGGTTTGCGACTCGATCGCCTCAAGGGTTATCTCGACCGAGACCGCGAGCGTCTTCCCGACGCCGCGATCTGGCAATTGGGCTGGCAAACGATGGGCGCTCTGGCCGTCGCGCACTTGGCCCGGGATGAGCATGGGGCCCTCGCCCCTTTCGTGCATGGCACCTTGAGCCCGAGGGACATCCTGGTGAGCTGGGGTGGCGATCTGCGGGTTGAGGGGCTGTGCCCGTTGCTGGCGCCTCAGCGGAGCTCGGATCAGGACGTTGAGAGTGCACCGGCCCGTGTCTGGTTGGCCCCTGAGGTGCGGCGAGGCGACCAGGCGAGCGCCAAGTCCGACGCCTATTCGATGGCCATGATCCTCCGGGCCCTGCTGACCGGCAGGCCACCAGAAGCCATGGGGGCTTCGTTTCGCCCGCTGGCGGTCGCTCGTCCCGATCTACCGAGCGACGTGGCCCACGCCCTCGACCGGGCGCTGGATGCGGCGCCTAGGCTTCGCCCGAGCTGCGCTGAGTTGTCCCAACGGCTTGCGGGGCTCGCCAACATGACCTCATCCCAGGCTGCCTTGCAGGAGAGCATGGAGCTGTACCAGGCGCTCTGGGGTCTGTGGAGCGTGGCTGCGCCTGAGGTTTGGTCTCAGGAGGAGCCTGCCTTGCCGCCGCCAGAGCCCTCGGCCGTCGAAGAAGAAGGGGACAGCGAAGCGAGCTCGAGCGACTCGGTGCCAGCGCGGGACTCGACCGTGGAGCTGGACTGGGAGGATGTCGAGCGATCGCCGCGCACCTCCCGCTCACCAGGCCAGCGGGCGGGCTCGCAGGGGGCGACGGGGTTAGACCAAGCCGCGCCCGAGCTGTCGCCTGACCAGGATGACCGGTCGGACGAGCTGTCGGCTGCCGAGGGTGCGTCGCCGCCAGCCAAGCCGACCGCCGACGCTGGGGTGGGCGATGTTGTGGCGGCCGAACCGTTAGCGCGGCCAAGCGCCGCCGTGGGGCCTCACTCGGCGCCGGCGCTGCCGTCATCGTTCTCAGCTGGCCCGCCGATCTCCGAGCGAATTTCGACCATCCCAGGGCAACGTCCCAGGACCGGCAGTTGGGGGGGGTGGCTTGCCATGGGCGTTCTGGCGGTGGCAGCGGCAGTCGCTACGTGGCACTTCCTAGGTCCGGACACGACGGGTTCGTCCGGAGATGGCGCCTCACCGACTCAGCTGCCCGCTAGCGGCTCCCTGCCCAGCACCGGCTCAGCTGCCCAGTCAGCGGAGACCGGGCCGGGGCTGGGCGCAGGGCGCAGGGACGGTGGCCGGGGGGCGGATGGGGCCACCGCCGGTCCAGCGTCGACCGAGGTTTCTGAGCCTGCCTCCCCGCCAGCGGCCAAACTGTTGAGCTTCCAAGGCTATCTGACGGTCAAATCGTCGGTTTCAGCCGAGGTTTACGTCAAGGGCGTCTCGATTGGCCCTACCAACCACAAGAACATCAGCCACTGCCGTCAGAAGTTCGTGCGCCTCGGACAGCCGCCTGGGCCTCGGTGGCTCACCAAAGGCGCGACGGTGCAGATCCCCTGCCGGGCCGAGACGACGGTGACTCTAGAGCCTGACGCTGCCACGCCACCGCGGCCCTGACTGAGGCTCCGAGGGGACGATGTCGGCGTCCCATGGGTCGAGGCCGCCCACGCGCATTGCGTCGCCCACGGGTATGAGCGATGTGCCTCGCCATATGAGCTGGTCTCGAATGGAACGCGACGCATCAGCGGCGCTGGGCGTCGCGCTGATCATCTTTGGAGCCGCTGCTAGCTGCAGTGAAAGCGACCCGCCCAGCGGGGGCACGACGAGCGCTGGGGGCGGCGGACAAGGCGCTGCCACCACGTCGTCGTCTTCCGGTTCCTCCGGCGGCTCAGGTGGCACGGTGGCGAGCGGCGGCGGCGGTGCGGGCGGCAGTGGCGGCGGAGAAACTGCCTGTCCCGACATCCTCATCCTCGACGGCATACCGACGAGCTGCACGGCCACCGGGGCGGGCGCGCTGCCCCAGGCTGACACCACCATATGCCCAGCCGATTCAGGGGCGTTCTGGCCCGCGACGATCTACGAGATTCCGGTCAGCGATGGCGATTGCCTGAGCATGCAGGCGGACAACGTCGGCTCGCCGCTCGGCGCGGATCTATTCGGCGCCATCGTCGAGCCTGGCGGCAAGAGCCTGCTCTACGACGAGGAGATCGCCTGCACCGTCCCCAACCCCGAAGGTTACGCCTGTCCCGCAGGGGGCGTGATCATGGAGGCGACTGGCAACGCCTACGTGATGGTCGGTAGCTGGGAGGGACAAGGGTGTAGCGCAGGCGATTCGACGCCCTTCGAGCTGGTCGTGGCGATCAACGGCGCCGATGTCGATCTATCGGGCGGCGCGCTATGCACCGGTGACCTGCTCGAGATCATCCCGTAGCTGGTCAGTCGACGTCACTTGCCCGGGCACGTTCGTTTCACGACCGGAGAGGCTGGAGGTAGTCGGTTGTTCGCTCCTGCGGACAAGAAATGGAGCTCGAGCGGCCGGCTGAGGTGCACCTGCAGCGACCTATCATAATAGCGCCAGTTGCGGAGAAACGAGCGGCGCAAGGTTGAGGCTGATGGCGGCCCTGGAATGGCTCAGATCATGGACCACCGTCACCAGCCAGCTCCCGATCCAGAAGAGCCAGATGGCCATGGCGGTCGATGGCAAGAACCGACATTATTGATGGAACGAGGTCCATCGCGCCCATTGGCTCACGACGGCTGCCAAGTGTCGGCTCGCGAAGCGAGAGGCTGAAGCGATTACCGCTGCTAGAGCGAGCCGGGCTCGAGTCGCCCAAGGCCGGTCAGCGCCAGGTGCGGATATTCCACCTGCAGCACGTCGAGCCCCTCATCGAACATCTCGCCGTAGCCATCGAGCCGCTTGGTCAGCATCGCCTCGATGTCAGCCCGGAGCATGCCGTTGGCGAAGATCTTGGCGTCGATGCTGTGGATCGAGTCGATGATCTCGGGTGTCAGGAACGCCTCGGTGGCGTCGACGTGTACCATTATCGGAGGTGGGTCGTAGAGCAGCTCGCCGGCTACCTCGTCGGGCTCTTTGGGGCGGCTCATGATACGCGCGTCCGGCACGGCGGCGCGGATCTCGTCGCACTGGCCGATACTACACAGCAAGAAGGCGTCGCCGTTGAGGCCCTGGTCCGCCATGTATTGGGCGGTGATGATCCCGGCCTGGGTGTTCTTCACGTCCAGATCGATGACGATGCGCCCGGCTGCCAGCCCGAAGATCTCGTCCAGTGTGGGGGTCCGGTCGCAAGAGTAGTCGCCCTGCGGAATGCCCGAAGGCACCTGCATCGGCATGGCGCGGATTTCTGAAAGGGTCATGCTGCTCACCTCGCCGGTTCCTTCGAGGGTCCGATCGACCTCGCCGTCGTGGATGAACACCACCTCGCCGTCGGCGGTGAGCCGCAAGTCCGTCTCGATGATGTCCACGCCCAGCAGAATTGCCGCGCGCAACGCCGAGAGGCTGTTCTCGGGCGCAAATGGCGTGGCGATGCGGTGGGCGGTGATGAGCCGGGAGGTGCAACTGGGATCGGCGAAGCAGTTCTGTGCATGAGGCCGCTCGGGGGGGGCGAATGGGCCGGTGGCGGTGCAGTCGTACTGGCTGGTGGACAGGAACGCTCCAGGAGCCAGGCTAGGCTCCGAGCCGCCGCCGCCGCTGCCGCTCTGGCCGGCCGTCTCCGTCTCGCTGCTGCACGCGCAGAGGAAGCAGAGCGTTGTGGCCAGCCAGACCGCTGGGCTTGAATTGCTGCTCATCATAGCTTGATAACCTAGTAGCCGGTGTTGTTGGCCGTCATGGGTCAGCGTGCGGCCAAGGCGCGCTCGAGCTCGGTGATCTTGGCGCGTAGCTGCGAGGCCGCCAGCGGGCTCAGCTCGCTGGCCAGCGCGTCGAGTCGGCGCAGCGTGGCCTGCGCCCCGACCTGGCGGTTGCAGGCGACCTCGATCTCGGCGCGGCGACAGAGCAGCGCGCCTAGCTCGGCCGGCGCATTGTCGCTCATCACGAGCCGCTCCCCCTCGGTGAGGGCTTGCCAGGCCAGATCGAAGTCACGGCGCCGAGCGTGCAGTGAGCCGAGCGCCGCCAGAAAGCGCGCTTCGAGATCAGCCGCCCCGACCTCGCCGCTGCGACCGGCTGCTTGATCGAGCAGATCATGAGCTTGTGCGAGACGACCGGCATCGAGGGCCTGCTCGCCGATGAGCCCCAGAAGGAGCGCTTCGGCGTGGCGATCGCCCAGCTCGCGATGGATCGCGAGTGCTTCCTCGAGGTGGCCCCTGGCCTCGTCGACCGCGCCTCGAGCGGCATCGATCGCGCCCAGCCGGGTCAGGGTTTCGGCTTCTCGTCGCTGTGCCCTCATGCGGCGGTATTCGGCCAGCGCTGCGGCCAGGTGCTGGGTCGCTCCGCCCAGCTCGCCCGTGGTGGCGAGCAGGTCGGCCATGCCCAGGCAGGCCGCCGCTTGTCCCTGCCGGTAGTGGTGTTGCTGCCCGAGCTCGAGCGCTTCTTGGTAACAGCCGCGAGCCTCGGTCAATCGGTCCAAGGTGAGCAGCAAGTCGCCTTGGGCGCAGAGGGTGGCACCGAGGCTCCGGTGATCCGCTAGCCCCTGGGCCATGTCCCTGGCTTGGGCCAGGGTGTCGGCGGCTTGGTCAACCTGGCGACAGGCCAATAGGGCGCGACCTCGGTTCAAGGTGCAGCGGACTCGTTCGTGGTCTGGGACGGCGGTATTGGCCTGAGCTTCTAGCAAGGTGGCGGCGGCCGTGGCGTGGCGCCCGACGAGGCGCTGGATGGCCGCCACGGCCAGTGTGGCAGGCGCAAGAACGTCGCCCAGGTCGAGCTTCCGTTCCGTGTCCAGGGTCGCTTGGGTGTTGCACCACTCGGCGGCGTAACGGGCGCGGCGCTGCCAGCCCCCGCGGTGCAACCAGGCGTCCAGGGCCTCCTGAGAGCCCTGTTGGGCGTAATAGTGGGCGTGCCGACGGGCCAGTGCCAGAGCGTATTGAAGGCCGTCGACCGTATCGTCGAGGGCGAGGCCGCGGCCTGTTTCGAGCGACTCAGCGCAGGCGGATCGCACCGCTGGGTGCATATCGAAGCGTGGCTCGGCCCAGGCCGCCTCGTCGCAGCTGAACAGGCCCAGCTCGGCGAACCGCTCCACCAGATCGGCTACCGGCGGCGCCTCGGGCCAGTCGCTCAGATCGACGACTGCTTCAGCGGCTTGGCGGGTGAAGCCGCCACGGAACGCCGCACACTGGGTGAGCGCGGCTCGCTCGGGCAGGGATAGCTGCGCCAAGGCCCAACCGATGGCGGTGGCGACCAAAATGGCGGGCCGAACGATGGTGGTGCCCCCAGGAGGGGCGAGCGCCCGCTGCATCCCTCGGGCGATCTGGGTTGGGTTGAGTCGCTGGACACAGGCCGCAAGCACCTCGAGTGCCAGGGGTATGCCGCCGGCGCGACGGCAGATGGCTGCTACCGCTGGCGCCTGGTCGGGTTGGCCCAACAGGCTGCGGTCGTAGGCGATGGCGCGCCGCAGGAACAGTTTTGCTGCCGGGTAGCTGGTGAGCTCTTCGTAGGATTGCGTGGCGTCAGGCGGCGCGTCCAGCGGGGGCACGCGGACGACTCGCTCGGTGGGCACCTCGAGCGGTCGCTCGGCGGTCACCGCAAATATGGCAAACGGGGCTGCGTTCAGCCACTGGGCGAGGGCGGGGGCGAGGTGCTTGCGTACTCGGTCCGCCCGCTCGAGGATCAATAAGATGCGGCCCAGTCCGCTGAGCGCTCGTCCGATGCGGGATTGGGGATCCCCCTCCGACAAGTGCACGCCCAGCGAAACCGCGATGGAGAGCCACATGGCTTCGACGTCCCTCGCTTGGTCGAGGGAACAGAGCCAGACGCCGCCGGGAAACAGGGCCCGGCAGCGCAATCCGAGCTCCCGCGCGAGCCGGCTCTTGCCGATGCCGCTCGTGCCCCGCAGCGTCAGCACCCGACAGTGGTTGGCCATGGCGTCTTGCAGGTCGGCCAGTTGCGGCTCTCGGCCGACGAAGCTGCTGCTGCCCGTCGGTGGTGGTCGTCTGATCGTGCGCTCGCCGAAGGCTGCCGGTTGGGCCGTAGGTAGCATCACGTCGGTCAGGGTCGACTCGAGGGGCGGGGCGATGGCAGGCGATCGAATGGTGGAGCCGCCGAGCACCTCGTGAAGCTCTTCGAGCATGAGCTTGGCGGACTGGAAACGCCGCTGGACGTCCCGCTCGAGGACTCGCTCGATCCAGGCGTCGAATCCTGGGGGCACGTCGGCGACTCGAGATGGCACCGGGATCGAGCCGACAGCGATACGGGACAAGACGCTGGCCAGCGATTGTCCCTGAAAGGGACGTTGGCCGCAGAGGCACTCGTAGGCGATCACGCCCATAGCCCACAAGTCGGTGCGGTGATCGACGCTCATCTTGCCCCGCGCCTGCTCGGGGCTCATATAGAAGGGCGTGCCGAGCATCTTGCCCCGCTCGGTCTGTACCGGGTCAGCGGTGATCAATGGGGTGGCGATGCTCTTGGCCATGCCGAAGTCGAGCACCTTGGCGATGAAGTCATCCTCGCCATCGCACAGGAAGACGTTGCCGGGCTTGAGGTCCCGATGCACGACGCCTCGCTGATGTGCCAGGGCGACGGCGCGACCCAGATGGGTCATCACTCGGAGGGTGGTGATCGCATCGAGCTTGGGGTCCTGTTTGAGTCGCTGGCGCAGTGAGACCCCTTCGAGCAGCTCCATCGCCAGGAACACCAAGGGGCCTTGCTTGCCGTGGTGGAGCACCCGAGCGACGTGAGGGCTTCGCAGCCTGGCCATGGCCCGGGCTTCGCGGATGAAGCGGCCGATGGTGGTGCGGCTCGGCTCACCCCCTGGGCCTCGCAACTTGATCACCTTGAGCGCCAGCTCAGCGGGCAGGTCACCGTCCTGGACGCGCCATACCGTGCCGACCCCGCCGCGACCGATTTGTTCAATCAGCCGGTATCGACCGCCTATGACCACTCCGGGTGCGACTTGGGGATCGGCGCTCATGGCTCGGCGCGGGCCTCGCCCTGCAGGGTAGCCAGCTGGCGGAGAAGTTGCGAGGGCCAAGGGGAGGGGCGAGGGTTCTTCCCCTGAACGAGTTGCCTCTCAGGGTCCTGGGGTGGGCATGGGTTGGCGGCTGGACCCAGCACCCCACAATCCGGCCGTACCCGGATGCCCATGCTAGACTGGCAACGTGAGCTTGCAAGCCGGCAAGCACATTACTGAGAACCTGCGTCTCGTTCGCCTTCTAGGTCGCGGAGCGATGGGATCGGTGTGGGTGGCCGACCACTTGGCCCTCCAGTCTCAGGTGGCGGTCAAGTTCATGACCCCCGCCCAGCTCGAAGACGAAGTGAGCATCCAGCGCTTCAGGCAGGAAGCCCGGGCCGCCGCTGAGATTCGCAGCCCCCATGTGGTTCAAGTGTTCGATCACGGGATCACCGCCGACGGGCTCCCCTACATCGTGATGGAGATGCTCGATGGCGAGAGCCTCGACAAGCGAGTCAAGCGACTCGGACCGCTGGACCCCCAGGAGGTGGTGAGCATCGTCATCCAGGCGTGCAAAGCGCTCGGCAAGGCCCACCAGCGAGGGGTTTACCATCGAGACATCAAGCCGCCGAACGTGTTCATCATCGACTCAGGGGGCGAGCCCTTCGTAAAATTGCTCGATTTCGGTGTTGCCAAATTCGCCGGCGCCGAAGAGATCAACATGACCGCTGCCGGGAACATGGTGGGTACGCCGGCCTATATGAGCCCTGAGCAGTTATTCCACGGCAAAGAGAGCGACCACCGGGGCGATCTTTGGTCGCTCGGCGTGGTGACCTACTACTCACTGATTGGCGCCCGACCCTTCGAAGGTGCCACCTTGGGCGAGCTCTGCGTGGCCATCAAGCGTGGTGAGTACGCGATGCCGAGTGACTGTCGAGCTGACCTGTCACCAGACGTCGACGCCTGGTTCGCCCGCGCCTTCCACCGAGATTTGGACGCTCGCTTCACCACCGCCAAGGAGATGGCCCAGGCGCTCGAGATTGCCCTCGGCCTGTCGACGGTCATGCAGTCGACTCCCAGCGTGGTGGCTACCAGTCCCCACTTGGCGACCTACTCGGGCACCTCGCTATCCAGCCTTGACGATCTGGAACAGATGCGCGGCCCCCGTCGCTGGCCGGTCGTGGTCGTCGTGGTGGGCATGTTTGCGCTTGGGCTCGGCGGCGCAGCGTTACTGATAGGGCCCAGCTTGGACCCGGCCGCCCAAAGTCCCGCCGAAGCCACCAAGCCGGACGGGGGGGGCGATGCCACGGCCGCTGCTGCCGATCCAGACCTAGGCACCGACGAAGAGCCGGACGGCGACGACGACGACGATGCCACGGACGATGAGGACAGTGGCGAGGGCGGAACCGCTGCCGGGAGCAGCAGTGGGCGACCCAAGCCCCCTCCGCCGCGGCGCGTGAACCCGCGGCCGCCCAAGTCGGCGGACAAGCCTGACAGCGTCCCACCGGAGGACAAGCCGAAGGGCGATGAGCGCTCTGACAAGGCTGCCAAAGAGCTCGGCATCTGAGCCCTTATTGGCCTGCACGCCATTGTTGTTCTCGACCACCTGTCGGTGGTTGGTGAATAATCAGGCTTGATGCGACGCTCGCTGTGCACATGGGTTGGATTGTTGCGCCTCTTGGTGCTGGTGCTGTTGACCTCGAGCGTCGTCGTGGCCCGGCCGGCTGCGGCTGATACGAAGACCCGCGCCGAGGCGCTCAAGCTAGCTGGCGAGGCCATGGACCTCTACGAAGCTGGCGACTTTGCGGCGGCACTCGAGGGATTCACCAAAGCCGACGAGTTGCTGCCAGCGCCTACCTTGAAGTTGCGCGTCGCTCGCTGTCTCGACCGACTCGACCGGATGCAGGAGGCCGTCGAAAGGTACCGAGACGTCATCGCCTACGAGCTCACGGGCTCATCGCCCAAGGTCCACCGCGAGGCTCGGGAGCAGGCGGTTGAGGAGCTGGGAGAGGTGCTCGAGGAGATGCCTACGATCACTGTCATCGTGCGGGGGCCGGGGGCAGACGATGCGACGGTGACGATGGGCGGTGAGCCCCTGTCGGCCGACCTGTTGGGCCAGAAGCAGCCGCTCGACCCAGGGGCTTACGCCTTCGAGGCGGTCAGCGGTGATCTCGTCACCCGGCAGGACGTGACCCTCGAGCGGTCGCAGGTGCTGGAGGTCAGTCTCGAGCTGGTGCCAGATGTGGGCGGCGGCGGGGGTGCGGAGTCGGACGGAGCGCTGTGGCAGATCTTGGGTTGGACGGCCATTGGGGTGGGGGGAGCCGGGGTGGTGTTAGGGACCGTGGCTGGGGTCATGGTGCTCAACCAAGAGCAGGAGCTGATGGACCAGTGCACCGACCGCCAGTGCCCCCCCGATGTGCGCGACGACGTCGAGAGCTTCGACACGATGCGGGCGGTCACCACGGCTGGCTTCATCATTGGTGGGATTGGTCTTGCTGCGGGCACCACCCTCTTGCTGCTCGCGCCATCGGACGACGAGGACGCCGATGAGGCGCAGGTCGTCCCTTATGTGACCTTCGGAGGCGGCGGCATTCGGGGGAGCTTCTGATGGATTGGCGCTACCCGGCCTTGACCGCTGGCGCTTTGGGCGTCTGCCTGGCCGCCTGGAGCAGCTGTGCCATACCGGGGTTCGAGGTGCTCGAGTCCTCGACGTCCACGTCCAGCTCAGGCACTGGCGCGATCGGTGCTACCGGGGGAGGCGGCAGCGGGGGGGTAGGCGCCTGTCAGTCCGTGGTGCCGCCGGGACCGCCATCGGCATCCGATCCTGGTGCCGACACCGTCGACTTCGTCGTGGCCGTTCGGTCCGTCAATTGGGGCGAGGACGACGTGACCGAAGGGCCCCGCATCGGCTACGACCTGGACAACCTCTGCACCTGCTTTCCTTCGGTGCCGGACGGACCGGTAGATGGGCAAAGCTGTAACGTGCCCAGCTGGGCGACTGAGCGCTGTGATGGTCCCGGCGGGCGGGACAACGCCGTGGCCCTGCTCTTCGAGCTGGCCAGCGCCTTTGATGAGAGCTTCGACTCGGGCGCCCAGAGCCTGGGGGCCAACGCGGGTGAATGGTCGCTCTTGGTCCGGGTCCGTCAGTACAACGGCATGCCCAACGATGACCAAGTGCTGGTGTCCCTTCACCCCAGCCCGGGGATCGACAAGGACCCCTGCCTACCTGCAAATTCGGTGGCCAAATGGGATGGGACCGATGAGTGGCCGGTGGACTCCATGTCCGTTCAGGGCTCGAGCAGTGGGACCGGCGGCGGCGGTGGCTCTGGGGTTGGTGGCTGTGGCGCAGCCGGGCCCGGCGCCCCGGGCTACGACATCGATGACCCGTTGTTCTTCGACGCCAACGCTTATGTGGCCAATGGCGTGGTGGTGGCTGCGCTGCCCAAGGCCGGCCTGGTGATCTCGAGCAACGATTCGGTGACCACGATGAACCTGGTGGCGGGCTATCTGACCGCCACCGTTGCGGGCGATGCTCAGGCCGGATGGCGGCTCACCGACGGGCTCTTGGTGGGCCGTTGGAAGCTCTCGGACTTTTTCCAGACGGTTCGCACGATCACCAGCGGTGGCGACCCGCTCTGCACGGACAACAGCGTCTACCAGATGCTCAAGACAGCGGTCTGTACCTTCCCGGACATCCACTCCGCGCTGTCCTCTCCGACCGATCCCTGCGACGCCATGTCCTTTGGCATGGGCTTCGAGGCCGACCCTGCTCAGTTGGGCTTCGTCTTCCAGGGCGACATCGTCGACATCGCTCCGTGCCCACCGGCTACCGATCCAGTCAATGACAGCTGTGGCCCCGGCGGCTAGGGCTAGCCGAGCACGTGGAGCTTGAACGATGCCACCGCTTCGTGGGCTTCGAGCCGCGAGGCGATGAGGCGCTCGTCCGCAGGCTGGCAGGCCACCAGCAGCCGCTGTCGCCCCTCCGGATCGTCGGGGATCCCCTCGAGCCCCACGAATTTTGCTTCCGCTGGCGTCATGACCTGGGCGCCCGTCTCGGCGAGCACCTCCGGCGAAAAGATGGTGCTCTGGTCGTGACCCTCGAGGACAAAAACTTCGAACAGCTTCATCGAACCAGTCTCCCTTGGTGCTGGCCGCCCCTCATCAGGCTGCGGACCGCATGTTCTTTCGCCAGCGGCGCCTCGTCGTCAAGGGCCGTGGTTCCACCTCGGACCGGTGGCCTAGGTCATCGCCTGGGCCGGCCCATGTGGGCCTCGTGCCGGATGACGTCGTACCAGGTCGGGCTCTCCGGGACCTCGGAGTCGCAACTGAGCTGGCGGCCGAGGGTGTCGAGCTGCGACTCGACGACCAGGCGATGGCGCATGGCGTTTTTGGTTCGAAACTGGATCGCGTAGCGGCCGCCAGCGAGGGTCTCTTGGTCGACCAGTTCGACGCCGTCGATGGCGAGCAGGTCTTGCTGTTCCCGCAGCCAGGCCTCCGCTGCTTGGGCTGGTCGTGGGTAAGCGGTTTGGCCGCGATAGCGGCACATGGCGAAAATATCGCCGCGCTGGTGGGCGGCCACGAGCTCACCGGCTTCACCTGGCTGGAGCCGGCCATAGTGGACGCCCCATGGCAAATAGAGCACCGCGGGGGCGAAGCGGTGCCCCCCTTGGTGAGAGGATTGCCACACCTCGGCCTCTGGCTGCTGCGCGACGAGCGCCTTGTAGAACGCTCTGCCGTAGGTGGCGCAGCAGGCGTCCCGCTCGCCGTGAGTGCAGACCAAGTACAAGGGGCGAGCGTCGAGCTCAGTGGTGACGTCCCCTCCGATGACTGCGTCGACATCGATGTCGAGCAGCTCAGCACTGTCGTTCAGATCGAAATGATAGACCGCGCCAAAGGTGCCCGTGGTCACCACATAGAGACTCAGCGTTTCGCTGCCGCCGTCCCTGCGAATCAGCATGGGACGCAAGGTCGGGTGGCGCGCCTGGAGCTCGTCGAGTCGCCGCGCTACCGAGTCGCCCAGCTCACAATCGCCGATCTCGCGCTTCCAAGGGCCGCGGTGCTCGAGGAGCAGCCACACCCCGACATCTGCGGCAGCCGTGCCAAGCATCGGCTCCCCCGTCTGCAGTGAGCGTTCCGAACAGGACAAGGAGGTATCGATGGGTCACGCCTCCGGGCTGGCCGAGCGGTGGCGCCGTGGCGCCGTCCAGTTGCCTTAGCACATCAGTTCGGCGGACGGGCTGGATCGGCGCTAGGCTGACCAGGTGAGAGCGACCCTTCACCGCCGAACGCGCTGGGCCGCCGGCGTCGCTCTGGTGGTCTGTGGCTGTGGGGCTGCGCCTCCCAGTGAGCCGCCCAGCGCGCCGGCTCAGGACCAGGGGGTGAAGGCCTGTCTCGCTCGGGCTGCCGAGTCCAAGGCGGGTCAGGCGAAACTGGTCCCGAGCGCGCCCTGTTCCGACGTGGCGCCCCAGGCCTGCGCGAGCCGCTGTGCGGCCGGCGAAGGGCGGGCCTGCACCGAGCTCGGCCGGATGGTGGCCAAGGGGGCGGGCGGCATGGCCGCCGATTGGGTCTGTGCGGCCAAGCTCGTCGCCGAGGGCTGCGACCGCGGTGATGCCAAGGGGTGCGGTCGTTTGGCTACCGTCTATTTGCACGGCAAGGGCGTGGCCAAGGACGTGGCCCGGGCCCGTCAGCTGTCCCAGAAGGCCTGCACCGCCGGTGATGGCTACGGGTGCACCAACTTGGCGGGGATGTTGGCCAAAGGTGTGGGCGGCAAGCTGGACGAGTCACAGGCGGCCAAGCTGTTCGAGCGGGCCTGCGAGCTCGGCGACCTGCCGGGCTGTTTGAATTTGGCGGCGATGGTCTTTCGTGGTCAAGGCGGTCTCACGTCGGATCCCGAGCGGGCCCAAACCCTCATCGAGCAGGCTTGTGGAGGCGGGTACCAGCGGGCTTGTGTCGAGCTGGGTCAGCTGCTGGCTACCGCTGACGGGGACGCCAAAGATCTGGCGCGGTCCAAAG
>JAUVCD010000247.1 GCA_030590865.1 Myxococcales bacterium
GAGGGCTTGCTCTTGGCTGCGCCTGGCCGTCTCGCGGTCGAGCTTGAGGAAGGTCGCCAGAATCTCTTGCTCTGCCGGCAGCTCGAGGTCGTGGGCCACCTCGCAGAGCGTGCCGATGTCGTAGGCCACCGTCTCGGTCACGAAGGGCAGCTTCATGTCGTAGCTGACGTGACCGTAGTATTTCATGTGCTCGACGGCGGCCACGGCATGACGGGTGTGGCCCGCGCGCAGCATCGCCTCGACCAGCTGCCGGTACTGATTGAGGACGTTGTAAGCGGTGCGCACGCTCTTGGCATTGAGCGTCGCGCGGAGGTACGAGTTCATGTAGCGGAACACCAGGACCACCAGCTCATCGTCCTCCGCTTCGGCCGCAGCTTCTCCGAGGTAGCGGGTGTCGATGGCGATGAGGTAGTTGATGTCAGGCATCAACTGGAGCGCCTCGTTGTAGATGCCCAGATACTGGCGCATCACCTTCCACTCGACCCAGGTGCGCCGCTCGACCAGATCCTGGCGCGATTCGGGTTCCATGGCGACGAAGTCGGGATTGTCGCGAATGCCGGCACCGAGCTCGAACCAGCGGTCCATCGCGTCGCCCTTGATCTTCACGTAGTCGACGGCGAGATCTTTGAGTGCGTCGACGGCCCGACTGGCGATGATCTTGTCTTTCCCTGAGATGGAGTTGGAGCTGATGTCGGTGAGCTCCTCCATGGCCGCGACGATATTCGCTTGAGCGCCCTCGCACTTGACCCGGTCCTTGGTCTCGGCGCCGGCGCGCAACGACTTGAACGCTTCTTGGCGAATGCGCGCAATGATGTTGGTCGGCTCGAGAAACCAGAAGACATAGGCGAAGTAGGGGGCCATGAGCACTAGCCCCATGGTCGTGGCCACCACCATGCCGAGCACCGTCGCCCGGGGCACGAAGTCGCCGTGTACCGACAAGCTGACGAGCACACCGCAGACGCAGGCGACGATGTAATAGCCCATCACCGTGACGTTCGTCCGGTCCCGGAAGAACATGGTGGCCACGCCGTGGTACCGGGACGCCGACAGCTGCACGACGATGCTGACGACGGTGATGACGATCCCGAGCACCGCGGCGATCATCCCGCCGAGGGCCGGGACCGCATCGGTGATGAAGGCAGGCTCGAAGAAGACGTACTTGCGCACGACGTCACCACCGCCCTGCCCCACGCCGGCGATGCTCTGGTGGTCAATCGTGTAGAGCACCGCGAAGGCAATCACCGACACCGACGCGATGGCCGACATCGGGATGATCCACTTCTTCCAATTGGACGGCTCGTATTTCATGGCCCCGGCGCAAGCCTAGCAGTCATCGTGGCCTGGGCGGAACTGGAGACGAAGAGGGACGCCACGCAAGCCTTGACGTCACCTGACCACCGATTGGAGCCTTGCTCATGAACCCACCGGACCGCGGAGCGCAGGGGGTGGTCTTCGACCTGGACGGCACCCTCGCCGACACCCGGGCCGACATCGCCAACGCCATGAATGTCGTGCTGCGAAGCGCCGGGCTGCCGACTCATCCGCCAGAGGCCTACCGTCGCTTCGTCGGTGATGGCGTCGACCCGATGGTAGAGCGGGCTACCGCTGGCTGCAGCGGCCAGGATCTGGACGAGCTGAAGCAGGCCTTCCGGCAGCGCTACCGGGCTCACCTGCTGGACGAGACGGTCCCTTATGCCGGCGTCGAGGCGCTGCTGGCCACGCTCGCTGAACGAGCGGTCCCCCTGGCGGTCCTCAGCAACAAGCCTCAAGCGATGACCGCCACCATTGTGGCTCAGCTGTTCGGCCAAGTGTCCTTTCAGGCGGTCCTCGGTCAGCAAACGGGTGTGCCGAAGAAACCGGATCCCACCGCATTGCTCGAAATCCTCGAGGGCTTCGACCTGCCCGCCCAAGACTGCGCCATGGTGGGTGACACGGCTGCCGACATGGGTTGTGCCGTGGCCGCTGGGGTGCTGCCAGTGGGTGTGAGTTGGGGGTTTCGAGGTTGCGCCGAGCTCATCAATGCAGGCGCCGTGCACATCATCGAGCAGCCGGTTGACCTGCTGGCCCTGCTGTCCGCCGCCACGGGTCCTGGTGACAAGGCCGTGACATTGCCGTGAGAAGATCACCATCGTGCTGACCCGCGGCTCATCCAAAGTACGGGAGTGGGGGCTGTTTCTGTTGGTGGCCTCGCTGCCAGCCATCGCGCTTGGAGTGTTGGCGCTGCGCGCGCTGCGCAACGAGGAAGCGGCGACGCGCCGAGAGATGCAGCTTCAGTTGAGCCAAGCGGCGGACCAGCAACGACAGGCCTTCGCCGCTGAGCTCGAGCGGCTGAGCAAAGCCGAGCTGCCCATTTGGAGTGTCGAGAGTGGGCTCAGCGCCTGGCCCGCTTCGGCCCCTTTCGCCGAGGTGGTCGTCCTGTCCGCCGCGGGACGAGTCCTTCACCCGCCCGTCAAGGCGACGAGCCCGCCGGTAAACCAGTCGCAGAGCCCCTGCGCAGATCTCGCTGAAGCGCTGGCTAGCCAAGGGAAAGACGAGGCCGAGACCCAGTGGCAGATCCTTCAGCGCTGTCCCAGCACCCGCACCAAAGCGGGACGCTTCCTCTGGCCTCTCGTCGCTCTCGATGGGCGCTCTGACCCACCGGTTGATGCCGCCGAGATCGGAGCTTGGCTCGATCAGCACGCCCACCAAATGGGTGCTGCCGAGCGGGCTGCGATGCGGCTCGAGCTGCAAGCCTCTGCTGGGCTGACCCCAGCGGAACGACGCAAGCTCGTGACGGCCCTCGGCTCAGGGTCGCCGTCGAGCCTGGTGGCGAGCACCCTGGTCCGACGCCAGGCCGCCATCGCGGCTGAACAGCCGGTGATCGCTTGGCATGAGCCACGCTCGCTGGGGCGGCTGGGCCAGACGCCGACCGGGGACTACACCGGCTTCGTCGTCCACATCGGATCGCTAGCCAAGGCGGTACGCGGCGGCTGGCCCCAGCTCGAACCGACGATGCGAGCCAAGCTCGTCACCAGCCCCCAATCTCCGCCTGCCCCTTACGTCGAGCTGCTTGCAGGCGGCGCCTATTTGGCCATCGCCTGGACCGATCCCGACGCCGTGGCACGCCAGACTCAGCGCTCCCACTTGATTCTGGTGCTGGTGGCCATCGGCGCCGCGCTGGTGGCCGTGGGGCTCGCGGCGCTGCTCTTTGCTCGCATGAGGGCCGAGCGGCGGCTGAGCGCCCTGCGCACCGACTTCGTGGCCGCCGTATCCCATGAGCTCAGGACCCCAATTGCATCGCTTCGGATGCTCGCCGAGTTGCTCGACGAGGATCGCGTCGAGCCAGACGAGCGGGCCGAAGTGCACCGCGCCCTGGCTCGAGAAGCGAAGCGCCTCGGCAGCACGGTCGACCGGCTGCTGAGCTTCAGTCGTATGGAGGCTCGCAAGCTCACCTCGAAGCAACGCCCCGTGGCGGTGGCCACGGTGGTCGCCGAAGCGGTCGACACCTTTCTCGAGCGCTATCCCGATGCGGCGCCTATCGATCGCCAGCTGGACGAGACGGTGACGGCACCGATTGATGGGCCGGCCCTCCGCATGGCGCTGGACAATCTGCTGTCCAACGCCCGCAAATATGCGCCTGAGGGCAAGCCCTACCAGGTGCGCGTCGAGGCTGAAGGCGGCGGTGTTCGCATCGCGGTAAGCGACCAGGGTCCCGGCATCTCGCGACGGGACCAGCGACGCATTTTTCGGCCTTTCGAGCGGGCCGACGATCGACTGAGCCAGGCGACCGAGGGTGCCGGCATCGGTCTATCGCTGGTACGGCATGTCGCGACGAGCCACGGTGGCACGGTGCGGGTCGAGAGTGAGCCCAACGGCGGCGCAACGTTTATTCTGTGGCTTCGCGGAGGGGACGATTGAGCAAGCCCAAACGGCAAGAGACGATCCTGGTGGTCGAGGATGACCCGACGCTGCGGATGAGCTTGAGGGCTGCTCTGCGCTCGGCAGGCTACCGGGTCGACACCGCCGCGACCGGACCTGAGGGCCTCGACAAAGCGCTCTCGGCACGGCTCGATCTGGTGCTGCTGGACGTGATGTTGCCTGGGATGAACGGCTTCGAGGTGTGCCAGGCCATCCGCGAGCGGGACACTGAGCTGCCGGTCCTGATGGTGACGGCAAAGGGCACCGAGGAGGACAAAGTGCGAGGGCTCGGCCTGGGCGCTGATGATTACGTGGTCAAGCCCTTCGGGGTGGCCGAGCTGCTGGCCCGGGTCGCTGCGGCCCTGCGACGGGGCCGCCTTCGGGAGACCCAGATCAGTACCATTGCCATCGGCGAGGTGACGGTGGACTTCCCGTCTCACAGCCTGACCCGGGACGGCGCGCCGCTGGAGATCACCGCCCACGAGCTGCGGCTGCTCAAATATCTGGTCGAGCGGGACGGTCTGCTGCTCACCCGGCAACAGATCCTCGATGGGGTGTGGGGCGCCGACTACTACGGCACCGAACGGACCGTCGACAACTTCATCGGACGGCTGCGGACGAAGCTGGAACGAGATCCAAGGCAACCGAGGCACATCTTGACCGTCCGTGGTGCGGGCTACCGCTTCTCTCGGGAGGGGTGAGCACGATCTGAGGCTGTGACACTACGGTGAAAGTACCGCGATAGGCTCGAGACATTGGCAGCCCATGCTGTGAGGCATCAACAGACACCAACCGAGGTGAAGACCATGAAGATGCACAAGCTCACGTCCACCATCACTCCCTCCGTCCTCACGCTGGCTCTTTGGGCACCGCTCACCGGCGGCTGCGCTGACCTCCCCGGCGACGCTGGCGAAAGCGCGGATACCGAGATCGCCCAAACGGCCGAGGTTTCCGAAGCGGCGCTGCGCATCGAGCAGGCCGAGCGGCTGCTCGACCGGGGTCAGGACATCCAGCAGGCCCAGGCGCTGCTGACCGAGGCGCTCGCTATCTCGGACATCATCCCGGAAGAGCGAGCCGCGGCCCTGCTGGCGCTCAGCCGGGCTCATGAAGCGCTCGGCGAGACCGAGAAGGCCATTGGGGTCATCGAAGACGAGATCGCCAGAAACGCCGGCAATCACGATTGGGCAGGTCGGGACTTCGCCAAGCGGCTGCGGCAACTGCTCACCGGATCGAAGACAGCGCCGGGGCCCAAAGTGCCGCTGGCTGCTCCGGTGGCTCCTTTCGCCAAGGTGCTGCTGGACTACTTTCCGCCCAGCCCCGATGGCGCCGTCCATGCGAAATTCTATCTGGCAGGCGGGACGTCGGCGGTGAGCAACGAGTTGGGGACCTTCAACCTCCATGGCGCCCTGCGCGCCAAGCGGGAACAAGAATGCCCGCTGTGCGATCTGGACGTCAGCGTCGGCGTGAGCGTCAGCCGCAGCGACTGGCTGCTCATTCCCCGATCCCAGGCACAATTCGCTGAGGGGATGACGGTGTTCTACTTCGACCTGGGAGACGGTCGCATTCCAGAACGCTACGAGGCTCATCTGCCCATGAAGGTCGCCGATATCGTGAGCGAGCTCGAGGCAGGCAAGAGCTTCGTGGTCGCCAAGGAGCGACCTGGCTCACCTCCGGCGCTGCTGCTCGCGGCGCCCCGCTCGGTGATGCTGCCAGTGGTGGAGGACCACCTGTCGCAGCTCGACGAGTTGCCGACCGAGCCCCGCTATTTCGAGGTGTCTCCGCGGCTGAGGCCCGAGGAGATCAGGGCGGTCATCCGCGGGCAGTGGCTCGGCGATCTGCGCAGCTGCTACGACCAATTGCTCACCGACCACCCCCAGGCAGGCGGCAAAATCGAAGCGGACCTCAAAGTCGATGGCGATGGCAGAGTCACCTTCTCGAAGATCAGGACCGACGACGAGGTGCTGCAGCAGCCCCGCTTCATGACTTGCCTCGACGAAACGGTCGTGGATCTCGAGTTTCCCACCAGCGGCGGAGAGACGACGATCACCTATCCCCTGCGCTTGACACCCAATTGACGGCCCGACGGTCAGTCGAACAGAGGCGCCGTTTCCTGGGGCTCAAAACCGATCAAGCGCGGCTCGGGCTCCAGGGCCACAGTGAAACGATCCCGCACCTGGGCACGCACCTCGGCGGCGAAGGCTAAGACCTCCGCGGCTGTCGCGTGCCCCCGGTTGACGATCGCCAGACAGTGGCGTGTCGACAAACCAACCCGTCCTCGCACCGTGCCTTTTCCCAGACCCGCTCGCTCGATGAGCCAAGCTGCCGACAGCTTGACGCGCCCGTCAGGGCTTGGATGGGCGGGCATCGTTTCACCGGTCACCGCCAGCGCCCGCTCTTGCACCTGGGCCGCGCGCTCCTGGGTGACCACCGGGTTGACGAAGAACGACCCGGCGCTGCGACGGTTTTCGTCGTCCTCGGACAAGACCATCGACTTTTCTCGCCGGAGCATCAGGACGGCCTTCCGCACCGCGGCCAGGGTGGGCCGCTGCCCTGCGAGAGCCCGCTCGATCCCTGGATAGGCCAAGGTCGGAGCGCCGCCGCGACGAAACCTGAAACGAACCCTCAGGATGACGTATTTGCCCTGCCCTGCGGCCTTGAAGAAGCTGTGGCGATAGCCGAAGTCACAGGCCTCTCGCTCGATGACGACGGGAGCGCCAGTGGCTCGCTCGATGGCCTCGACCTGGTCGATAGACTGCCCGGCCTCCTGGCCGTAGGCCCCGACGTTCTGAATCGGCGCCGCGCCGACGTCTCCAGGGATCCCGGCCAGGCACTCCACCCCGGCACAGTCCTGAGCTACCGCCCAGCCGACCAGCTCGTCCCAACCGTGGCCGGCCCCCACGTCGACCAGCAGATCGTCCCCCGCTTGCTGGGTGCGCAGATCAGCGACCTGCACCCTCAGCACCAACCCGCCAAATCCCCGATCGGCCACCAAGACGTTCGAACCGCCACCAAGCACCTCGAGCGGCACGTCCTGCTCTCGCGCCCAGCGGAGAGCATCGCCCACCACCGCTCCGTCCGCGGCGTCGACCCAATAGCGGGCCGGACCGCCGACCCCCAAGGTGGTTCGATCGGCGAGCGACAGCTGCTCCTGCAGGGGCAGGTCGGTCACTTGGGTCCGCGCCTCACCCGGGTGCCATACATGAAGCCATCATCCACCTGGCGCGCTTCGCGGACGAAGGCATCGAAGGCGGCCGCCGTGACGGTGCTGACCGGGAGGTTGACCCGGAAGTCCTCGGTGATGACCCGACCCTGGTGCGTCACCGCCCTGGTTGCGGTGAGCTGGGTGGTCGCCACCTCCAGTCGCTTGGCGAGATGGGTGACCTCCGTCTCGGCAGGCAGCTGGATGCGTCGACGCAGGTGGTAGAGCAACGGTTCGTCGATCGCCAAGGCGGTGGTTCGCCCTGCTTGAGCAGCATAGCGAGCGCCGAGAGTCGTCGCCCGCGGGCTTGGGTAGACGCGATGGACCACGGCGATTCCTGGCAACGACCAGATCTTTCCATCGCGCCCCTCGGGTCGGGCGAAGCCCACGATGGCGACATCAGCCACCAGCTTCAGCTGCCACGCCCCTTCGTCAGACACCAGCGACACCTCTCGAACGTCGGCCCAGGGTAGCCACCCAAGGACCACGTTACGAAGCAGCTGGGTTCGCTTCGATCCGACCACGGTCTCAAAGGACTGAGCCAGGCGCTGAGCTGGCCGACCGTGGATCAAGGCGGTGAAGGTGCCGCTCGCGTCGCCCGCTGCGTTCAGGGTGAGTCGAATATCGATCTCGTCGACATCCAGATCCGTCTTGGCCTCGACGGCCACCATGTCTCCGCTGGCGAAGAGGGCCTGACGACCACGCAACTCGGGACTGACTCGACCAGGCGGTAGGGGCGGACCATCAACGTCGGCGTCAATCCACAGCTGGTGACCATCCATCGGTACGACGACCAGGGGGTGGGTGAACCGACCGGTGTGAGGTGGGAAGTTGGGCGCGGCGCTGAAGGGGCGGGTCTCGGAGACCGCGATACGGCTCGAAATCCCGAGCTCACGAAGCGCCCGGTGGACGACCCAGGTGCGACTCCCGGTGCCACGTTCGAGCATCCTTTGCGCGGTCTCCCGTTGGGGCCCTCCTCCCATGGAGGCGGCCGCATCGCTGAGCAGGTAGCCGTCACCCCGGCTAATCGCCTTACCGACCGCCGCCACCACCCGAGCGATCTGCTTGTCCTGCGAGAGTTGCTCGCCCCCAAGCGTCTCGGCCAGCCAGGCCTTCATGAACGGATCGTCTTCGTCGAGGGACTGAAATCGATCACCCAAGGCGAGCGCGATCCGCGTCCAGGTGTTGGTGCCGAAGCTGATGCCGACCCGCCCCTCGAGCGGTGGAACCCCAGTCTCGATGCGCCGTGGCGGCTGCTCGTTCAGGCGCCATTCGGTGACCCGCTGACCGTCCTCGTCTCGGGTCGCACCATCACCAAGCAAGGGGTGGGCCCATAGCTTCAGCGGCAGCTCGACCGGTCGCTCGAAACGGATCACTCCGTCCCGAACGCTGGTGCGCCGAGGCAGCAGATCGGGGGTGTCGACCACCAACTGCCCGCCATCATCCGGGAGGGCCCAGCCTGTGCGAATCGCCTCGACGTAATCCCCAGCCTCGAGCTGAGCCAAATCGGTAGCACCTTGCGCACCGCTTGCGGTTGGATCCGGGTCGAGCACCCGACCGTCCTGCTTGTAGATACGCCGCCGGAGCACCCGCCCAGTGCTGCGCCCCTGAACCCGAGGGGTGCCACTCCGGGACCCTGACGCCACGTCCTGCGTTCCGCTGACTCGACGCAGATCGTAGACCCAGAAGTGCAGCAGCCCGGCGGCTGACAACTGATAGCGCTCCACCCGCCGAAGCACGGCGGTGGCCGCACCGGGCAAGAAGGCCTTGGCACGGTCTTGGATCACCAGCTGAGCTCCAGTCTGCTCGAGGCCCAACGAGCGGTCCTCCACGACGCCTAGCAGCCGCGCCAGTGGCTCGTAGGCCCAAGGGGCATCCCGAGCCCGCAGCATGTCGCGAGAGAATCGCTGGCGTGCCGAGGCTTGCTCGGATCCGCCGAAACGGACCCCGAGGACCGCCAAAGAGCGTTGCCCGGGACTCAAGGCATCGTAGATACCCATGGCTGCTTCGGCGCGCCCATGAGCGAGCAGTTGCTGGATCTCGACCCCCCGATGGAGGGACGGGCTGCCGCGCAGCTTGCGCAGTCGGTCCATCTCAGCCAGCCCAGCCTTCAGATCCGAGCGACCGAGGTGGGCACGCATGCAGCGACTGCTCGCCCGGTTCGTCCCGCCAGCACAGGCCGCCTGGACCTGGTTGTCGCCCATCCGCCGATGAAGCGCCCAGTCGAGATCGGCAACCATCAACGAGCCTGGCGTGCGGGCTGCCAGGCCATCATAGGCCACCCGCGCGATGTCAGTCAGGCCAGCGTTGCGCGCGCCCGTTGCGGCAAAGGCCAGCTCCACTGGACTCAGACTCTGGGACCAGGCTCGCGAAGCCGCCGTGATGCCGAGTTGCTCGAAGCGGGCATAGATCCCCGTTCCGTGGCCTTTCCGGTTATGGGCGATCGCCGCCGCGGTGATCTTGGCTTCCCAGCAATCGGCGCACTGCTCGAGGACTCGCTTCGCAGCAGACTGAACGCGGGTGAGCAGCTGGTTGCGCGGGATGGCCCGAGCGGCATAGAGGGCCCGAATCCGCATCAGATCTTCGGGTACCGATGCGGCGCCAGGCTTCGGAGCCAGCGGATGGGCGAACTGGGCCGCGGCTCGCCGGCTATGCCCATCGGCCAGCAGCGCTGCTACCGCGAGCGGTAGCTCTGACCGGCGCTGGATCGTCGGTATCGGATCGATGGGGGTCGCCTGCGTCACCTTGGCTGGCGCCGAGTCACCGGCTGCCGGCGCATGGGTAGCCAGCGGCTCGCCGCGCTCGTCAACGACCAAGATCGCCACGTCGTTGCCATCGTGGTTGTAAGCCACGCGAGCGCTGAGACGCAGCCGTCCAGCCTCAGCCATCACCGAGCCGAGCATCATGGTCGGGAGGTGGGAGGCCGATAGGGGCCGCTCGAGCAGCGCCGCACCGCCGACCTCCAACCGGGCGGCGGCGCTCGTTTGGAAGGCCACATAGAGCTGCTGTGGACGAGGGTTGTCGATGTCCACCACCACCAATCGCAGACCGCTCAGTGGGCTAGTCGCGTTGACGTTGATGTTGCAGGCATCGGCATAGACCTTCTCGAAAGAGGCGCGGCCGGCAAAGGGCGGCACGCCTGGGAGGTCAGCCGGTAGCGGGTCAGAACCCGCCAGAGGCGACGGCCGATCGAGCGCGCCAAGGGGTGGCCACGCCAGCGGGCCGCTCACCGTGACGGCCGGAACACAGCCGCTGCGACGGCGCCACTTCGCCGCTGCCTTCTCGGCACCGACTCGCAACGCCAGTTTGTGCAAGGCGCCGGCCAGGAAGGCGCGCCCCAGCGGGGTGGCCGCGGCACCTCGCCAGGCATGGCGCAGTCGTGCCGTGACCTGGACCAACCCAAGGGTGGATCGGTGGACGATGGCGTGGTTGATGGTGGTGCCCACGTCGTGGACCCGTCGCCACACCAGCGCGTCCAGTGCGGCACTGACCGCGGGCAGCGCCCAAGGGTCGTCTGGCTGAGCCAGGGCTCCTTCGATGGCTTGGAGATAGGGTTCCGTCGCCATCGGATCGGTCGTCTCCGCGACCAGCGCCGCGCTGAACAATGCGCCCAGATCGGCCGAGGGTGGGGCGACGGGGGTCGCCGCGGGCGGCGTCGAGCTACAGGCGACGCAGACCGTCCAGCAGACGAGGAGCAACAGCTTGCGGTGCATGGGCGCATGCTGCCCGATCGGGCAGCTTTTGGCACGGATCTCGAGACTATCTGCTGCGAAACTCAGGCACCGCCAAAGCAGGTCGCGTCACAAGAATACCCGGTCGCTGGCTCCAAAAACGATGGCGTCGAGCAGCTGGTCTTCCAGCACCAGCGAGAGCTCTGGGGCCGCGCGCTGCAGACCCACCGTGCCGCCCCCATCGTCGAACCCGCAGGCCTCGGAGGTGAGCTGCGAGCCGATGTGCCAAAGCTCCTCGGCCGGTGTTCGCTCCGCCGGCGTCAACACGACCCGTTGGCCGCACCGTACCCGCTCGGATAGCTCGATGGCGCGCAGGTCCTCGAGCGGCGAGGTCAAGACGTGACTGTCCACCCCGATGCACAGTCTGACTCCGGCGCTTCGGAGCGCGCTGATGTCAGGCAAGCCATGGCCCCGATTCCGTTCGGCAGTGGGACACAAGCAGACGAAGGCGCGAGCTTCGCCGAGCAACCGCGCCTCCTGGTCAGCGAGATGGGAGGCGTGGACGGCAATGAAGCGCTCATTCAACACGCCCAGGTCGGCGAGCAACTCCACCGGTCGCTTGCCTGTTTCGGCCACACAGGCTTCGGCCTCGGCCTGAGTCTCGGCGACGGGCATGTGGAAGGGCAGGTGGTGGCGACCGGCGTATTCAGCGATGACCGACAGCCACTCAGGTGGCACCGCGGACAGGCGGTAGGCCCCAACTCCGATGCGCACGTCCGGCTGGTCAGCATAACGGGACCACAGCTCATCCACATCACGCAAGGCGACGTCGACCGAGGCGTCGGTGAAGCGCAACTCGGGCCCTGCGGCTTGCTCGCCAGCCGCCGAGCGCCCATGGATGACTCGCACCAAGGTGATCCGCAGCCCCTCGGCGCGAGCGGCATTGATGAGCGCATCGGCGAGATCGGTGCGTCCGTCATAGGGAGCGCCCCCAGGCTGATGGTGGACGTGGTGGAACTCGCCCACCGTCCGGACACCGCCACGACGCAACTCTTCGTAAGCCACCCGCGCAATTTGGTAGAGCGACTCGGGCGTCAGCGACTCGGTCAGGTGATAGAGCACATCGTCCCGGGATTCGGAGCCGACCCCGTCGTCGAGCATCAGCCGCTGAACCTGCCCACGGAGCGCGCGTTGATACGCCAGGGAATGAGCGGTTGCCAGGGCAGGCAAGTGAAGCCGGCCGTCGATGCGCTGGATCTGTGCCACTGGGGATGGATCTATCCTCGGACGGGCAAGGCGCCTAGCCCTGGTTTCGGAGCCGGCGGATCTAGGTCCCGAGCAGGAGCACGATGGGTGGTTGATTTCGGGCTCGGAAACGCAGAGGGGGGGCTCGTGGAGGCATTCGCTTCCGCTTCCTCCCCGTGCACGCGCCCGAGAACGCCCCCGAGCCCGTCCCGAGCCCGATCGTCTGCTCTAGGTCGGGGTCGGAAGCGTGCGGGAAGCGGGGTCGTGCGCGGGTTCGAGCGCGTGGGGGAAGGGGGCTCGGGAGGGCGGCGGTGCTGTCGGCAATGGGAGTCGCGCTGCTGGTGCTGTGTCCATC
>JAUVCD010001104.1 GCA_030590865.1 Myxococcales bacterium
TGGATGTGGTCGATGCACTGCTCACGCATGGTGCGGAAGAGCCGCTCGCCCTTGCCCCGGGCCTGGGCATCTCGTGGTCGCGCATGAAGCAGGTGGATGCCGATGCGCTCGCAGACCAGGGCGAGGACGTCGCCGGAGTACGTCGGGCCATTATCAAGGTACAGGGTGTCGGGGGTGCCATGCTCGCGGACGGCGTTGGCCAAGATCTCGAGCATCTCCTGCTCCTGCTCGGTGGCGCGGACCTCGAGACGGACGATGTAGCGGCTGTGGTCGTCGAGCAGGGCGTGGACGAGGGCTGTTTTCGTCCCCTTGTCATCGGTGATGCGCAGCGTATGGCAGACGTCACCGTGCCACAGGGCGCAGACATGCGAGGTCTGCCAGCGCAAGCGCTGTCTGGCCTCGGTTGTGTCCCCGTAGACCTCTTTCCTCGACAGCCGGGTCAGGCCGGCCTCGCGGTACAAACGGCGCACGGTCTGCTCGCTGACGGTGTCGGGCTCGAAGGCCTTGGCCAGATTGAGCGTGCGCAGGATCAGGGGGACCGATGCGTTACGATGCTCCGCCCGGATATCGAGCAGAAGCTCGCGTTGATCGGCGGTCAGCGCCCTGCCGCGCCCGGCATCCTTGCGCTGCCAGGGACGCAGGGCGTCGAGCCCCCCTTTGCGGTAGTCGTAGAGCCATCGCTCCAGAGTCGAGGCCCCGTAGCGGCGGCTCACCTTGTCCCCCGGGCGACGGTATCGTTTCTTGCTCAGCGTTCGTAGCTCGCCGGCCAGCTCGCCGTGGGCCAGCGTCGCCTTGGCGACCGCACCGATGATCATGGCCCGGTGCAGGGCGATGGCCTCGGCGCGGTCCTTGGGGCGTACAGTTTCTTTCATAACAAACCTCCTGGTGTGGGTTGAATGCGCCCGACTCCAACAGGTCCGCCGTGTGTTGCGAAGATCACCTACATGGTGTGAGATTCTCCCTATTGGTTCGCCGCGTTATGGCCATCAGCCCCGGTGAGTGAGCGGCGAGCCAGGCGTCAGCGGCCAACGGCAGGGCCGGGGCCACAGACTGCCGGGCGATCAGGGCGGTGACCACGGCCTGGGCCGTTTCGCGCAGGGTTGGGCGGACCTTGTCAACCAGCGAGGGCCACAGCTGTTTGTGGCGCCGCGCCCATCGACGCAGGGTTTGCCACCGCCGCGGGTCCCCGAAGCCGGTGACCGCGTTGACGCTAACCTGGCGCCTGACCTCGCCGTCGTTTAGCTTCTTGAGGCTCCACAGGGCCAGCGCCCACAGGATGGCGGACAGAGAGTAACGAAAGTGGGCCGCGATCTCCGCTGGCAACACGATCATGATGCAACCGCAGGCAGAGCAGCGATAACGTCGAGCTTTGATGCTCCGCTTTTGAGGCGGGGTTCCTGGCCACGGCGGGCCGAGGACCAGACGGACCCTGAATCCGTGACCTCGGATAGCAGCCCTCCCGGGACGGTGATGCCCGCCGCATTTGAGGCAAAACTCGGGTCGCACCTCGGCGACAGATGGGCATTGGGAAATCCAGGTATTGATCAGAATCTTCGAACAGACTACATATGAAGAGCTCGTGGTAATTCAGAGCACGGGGGGAGGGGGTCTGGCGAGGACTGGTCCCTCCCCCCACCCTTTCATCCTTGGGC
>JAUVCD010000215.1 GCA_030590865.1 Myxococcales bacterium
GGCCCGGTGGCCACCGCAGACCCGCTGTCGGGAGCTCCGTCGCCGAAGCGGTAGCTCCACAGATGGACGCCTTGGGGATCGAGCTTGGCGACGAAGAGGTCATTGAGTGCACCCTCGCTGCTCAGTGGGCCACCGCCGAAGTCCACCGTGCCCTGCAGCTCACCGGTGACGACGGCGTTGCCCACGAGATCTGCGGCGAGCCCGCGGGCGTCCTGATCATGTGTGTCGCCATAGACGTCGCTGTAGACGTGGACGCCGGCGCCGGTCCGCTTCATCACGAAGAGGTCGTCATAGTTGCTTCCACTGGTGACCAACTCGCCGCCCCCGAAGTCGACGGTGCCTTGGGCGTTGCCAGCCACTAACACCTGATCCGCTGGAGTGACCGCCAGCACGTTGACCTGCTGTCGGTCGGCGCCGCCAACGGCTTGATGCCAAAGTGGGCCGCCAGTCTCGCCTGCCAGCTTCACTAGGAAGAGATCGATATCGGCATCCAGGGGTAGGTTGTGTTGACCGATGCTGAATGGAGCATCGAACTCCCCGCCAAGCCAGATGTCACCCTGGCCGTCAATGGCCACGGCACGAGCTCTCTGGTCACCGCCGGCACCATAGCCATGGGCCCACAGCTCAACCAGGTTGGCGTCCAGCTTGGCCACGAAGATGTCGTCGCCTCCGGCGCTCGACAGCCCACCACTGCCGAAGTCGACCCCGCCGTTGAAGGTACCGGTGATCACGAGCGCGCCGCTGTGGTCGAAGGCGACGTCATGGCCAAACTGGTCGGACACCGACGTGCCATAGGCAGCGCTCAGCTGTGGCGACCCGGACGCGCCATTGAGCGTCGCCAGGAAGACCGACGGGTTGAGCGTGGGCGTATTGTATTGCTGTGTGCCAATGGTGATCGTGTCCCGAAAAGTGCCGATGACGGCCACATTGCCCTGACCGTCCACCGCGATATCTCCGACATTGTCGTTCCCCGGGCCGCCCAAGCGCTGGGCCCACAGCACCGCGCCATCTTCGCCGGCCAGCTTGGCGACGAAAACATCGGTGCCACCGCCGCTTACGAGCACATTGGCGCCGATGGTGAGGTTGGTTCTCAGGTCGCCGGCGACAATCACGTCACCGGCGTCATCGACCGCCACCGCCCAGCCCACGTCGTCACTGTCCCCCAGGAAAGCGACGCTCCACAAGGGGGCGCCGCTAGGCTCAGGAAGGGCAGCGCCGGTGCCGCCGCTACCGCCGGACCCACCGATGCCGCCATGGCCGGCCGCGGCACCGGTGGCGCCGGTGCCGCTGCTGGCCGTGGTGGCGCCAGTGCCGCTGCTGGCGCCAGCGCTGCCGCCTCCGCCTGCCAGGTAGACCAGCTCGTCGACGCCGAAGATGGCATTGCAGGAGACTGTCGCAACGGCGACCGCGAGGCAGCGATGAATGCCGCTCGAGAATCGGCAGGACAAACACACCGAGCAAGCATACGACAAGGCGTCACCGAGCGGTTGGCTGATCCCGGCCGGTCTGGGCTGCGACCCTGGGCGGGAGCCGCGCCGCCATCAGCGGGTTACCGCTGGGACCGAAGCGGTAGCTTGCGCGGGTTGCCTACACCGGCCCCGGATAGGGGAGGATCCATGGTTCGGATCCTCAGCCGCCCAGCGGTCGTTCAGAATTACAGCAAAATTCCGCTGTCGGGCCCAGGCGCGAAGGTTGCATTGCTTATCAGCGCACCAGTCGAAGAGGTCGGCCCAGCCGGGCCCGGCCCGAAGTGTCTCAACGAGAGGAGCGCTTGTGAGGATTCCCCTCTTGACCTGTGCCTTGTGCGTCATTGCAGCGACCACGATGGGTGCGACTGCTGCAGCTCAGCCGCCAGTGATGGATCAACTCGAGGCCTTCCTCGACTTCGAGGAAGGAGCTGGCTCGACGGCTTCCGACGGCACGGGCAGCGGTCACCATGGAACGCTGGTTGGCGACGTGACCTGGGGCAGTGGTCACGCTCAGGTGCACTCTGGCGCCGCGATGATCCAGGTGGCAACCTCGAGCGCCATGCAGGTGGCATCGTTCACCTACGATGTCTGGTTCGAGGCTAGCGGATCATCACTCGGTGGCCGGCTCATTCACCAGGCCGATCACGTCGGCGGCGAGGGGCCGGACATTCTCGAGTGGGTTGGAACCCGCGTCAGCTTTCGGATCACCAAGAGCAGCCATGCGGTCTTCGATGCTCCGCTCATCGGCTCGCTGACGACGCCGTCGCCACCTAACCATCTCGCTCAATGTGACGGTAGTTTCCACATCAATGACGGCCCCGAGCACCTGGTGTTCGTTCACGACGGCCCGGCACAACGCGTCAAGGTCTTCTTGGGGTTGGAAGGGCACCCATTGGTGCTCACCTATGACGGGACCTATGCGGGCAGCTATTCGGTGTCATCGTCGGATTTGACCCTCGGCAATACGCTCACCGGTGATCGGGTCCACCCCAGCCTCTTCTACCAATTCGGCTATTACAGCAAGGTGTTGAGCCACACCGTGGCGGGCAGCGGGCAGGTCACCGGCGGTGAGGTGCTCGACAACCATCTAGGTGGCTCTAGCATCACCATGGGCACCGAACCGCCCGACGCTGGCCCTCCGGACCAGGATGGTGGCGTGGACGTGGTCTGTGATGACCTGCCGTCCGACGAGCTCACCGCCCCATTGGCCTTCGTTGATGTCGACTATGGTGACCCAGCGACGGTGAGCTTCCACGTTCAGGATGTGCCTGACCCGACGCAGCTCGACGATGGGACGTTATCGTTGACGCTCCACGACGCCGACCACCCGGGCGAAGAGGGGACGGTCTATGTGAACGGCAATGGTCCACTGGATCTGCCCGCTGAGGCCTCTTGGGGAGACATGGATGCCTCCGCCGAGTTGTCGATCCCGGCGACCTACCTCGTGGAAGGAACCAACACCTTCACCTTTGGCGCAGGCTCATTGAGCAAGACCTATTATGGCGTTGGTGAGGTGGTCCTGACGGTTGCGGGGCCCATCTGCGATCCAACGGTCGACCCGCCTCTGGACGACGGCGGCGTCGATCCTCCAGCTGGTGTCGATGGGTCGGCCGATGCGGGAGCCGAGGGTGAGACCCTGGGGGCCGAGGACTATCCTCATGGGTTGACGGGCTGTGTCTGCACCAACGCTGGGCGGCGCCCGAGTCAGCCAGGTCCAGGCGTTCTAGCTTTGGTCATGGGTCTGCTATTGGTTCTCGGGTCGCGGGTACGGCGAATAGCGGGGTAACTCAATGCTCAGGCTGCTAGCTCTGAAGTAAGCGCGGATTTCGCTTCCGCCACGCGCACGCACCCGAGCCCGTTTCGAGCCCGTCCCGAGCCCGATGGTTTGGTCTAGGTCGGGGTCGGAAGCGGGAGGGAAGTGGGGGCGTGCGTGGGGGAAGGGGGCGGTGTAGCCGGTAGGCCACGCTGCTCAACCACCCCCGTGAACGCTTGCCTCTTCGTCAGCGAAGCACCCCCAATTGTCCCGATGTGACCTGCAGGCGTGAACGGTTGGTCCGTATCGTGATAGGACCGTGCGGGATGCGCAGGGTGGCCATAGTCGCGCTGATGGCGCTTGGCTGCTCGGCTTCGAGCAAGCCCAGCCCGACACCGGCGGAGGGTGCAACGGCGGTGACGACTGTCGAGCCGAGTGTCGTGGCGACGGCGGCATCGACGGCGCCAACCACCTCGGAGCCCGCCGAGGTCGCACCCAGGCGGGCGGAGTTCTGCGGCATGGTCCTGGCGGCGGACGTAACCGAGGTCCGCTGTGACGATCGGTCCGTGACGGATCTGAAGCCGCTAGCGGGGCTCACGCGCTTGAAAGAGCTCGATCTCACCCATACTCGAGTAGTCGACTTGAGCCCGCTAGCGGGGCTCGCTCAATTGAGGAAGCTGAACCTCGACAGCACGCCGGTGAGCGACCTGAGGCCCCTAGCGAGGCTCACGAGCCTGGAATCGCTGACCCTTTGGGGCACGCAGGTGACCGAGCTTTCCCCGCTCGCCGACCTCACACGCTTGAGAGGACTGAATTTTGGCAGCACACAGGTGGGCGACATCAGTCCCCTCGCGGGGCTCGCCAACCTGGAGCGGGTGGGGTTCGGCAACACTCGGGTGAGCGACCTGGGTCCGCTTGCGAAGCTCTCCGGGCTTACGGAACTCGGACTCCGCCACACGCCGGTCGATGATTTGCGCCCGCTGGCGGGCCTCACACGCATGAAGACGTTGAACTTGGAACACACCCAAGTCAGGGACTTGACTCCGCTCGCAGGCCTCACCCGCCTGAAAACGCTAGAGCTCACTGCCAGCCGAGTCACCAGCTTGCGGCCGCTGGCCAAGCTCACCCACCTAGAGCTCTTGAAGCTCGACGATACCGGGGTATCCGACCTGAGACCGCTCGCAGGCCTCACCCGCCTCTTCGCGCTGGAGCTCGGAAGCACCCAGGTCACCGATCTGCGCCCACTGGCGCGGCTCGCTCGATTGGAAAGCCTGAACATCATCGGCGCGCCGGTGCCCAAGCATCAAGTCGTTTGGCTGCAGAAGCGGTTCCCCCGTTGTGAGGTCTTGACGAAACGATTACCCAGCCGGCCGCGGTCCAACGTGTCCCGCTGAAGGCGTCAGGGCGAGCCTCCCTCAGCGCCCGGCATAGGGCAGTCACAACGCCGCTCGGCCAATCGACAATAGCGCTCCATCGGAACCAGATATGTCGTGGCTGGGAGACTCGACAGACGAGATGATGCCGTTGGGGTGGAGTTCCGCTGATTATGCGCAGCTCAGCATAGTCGGGGAAAGCTCACTATGGAGTCTCTCGCCGCTCGCTCGCCATCCGCGCGTCTGAGTCGACGGACGGCACACCGTGGGTGGGTCTAGTGGGGGCAGGCAAGGTGCGCAGGTAGGTCACCAGCACGCGCACCTCGTCAGCTGTGAGGGGCTGCTCGCCGAGCTGGGGACAGGCGGACCTGGATGGGTGGTGGGTCCCGGTCGAGCCGTCGGCCTGGTGACCTCGGCTGTCATCGAGTGGGCCCGTCAGGGTCAGTGTTCGTCGTGGGCCGTAGGGGGTTGGCCAGATGAGACCGTCCTGTCGACCGTCGGGATGGCAGCTCGCGCAGGACCGCCCATCGGCGGCGCCTCGTCGTTGTCCCATACTATGGAAGAGCTTGCGGCCGATGGCAGCCTCGGAGCTCAGCCGTCGATTGACGTCTCCTAGAGCGGCCGGAGGGGGCAGCGACGTCATCTTGGTGGGCAGCTGGGAGGGCTGGCCCGTGGGTCCTGGGGCGGGGATGGCTGACGCTGGCCCCTTGGGCAGCTCGATGGTCGACAGCGATCTGTCGAACTGGGACCAGACCAAAGCGGTCCCACCCGCTGCATCGACGGCGAGTCCCAGCGGACCTGCGGGGACCCGCCAGCGTCCACGCCAGCTTTGGGCGAGGGCACGGGGCGAGGCGTCGTAGGCCAGGATCTCGCCGCTGCCCAGGCAGGCGACCAAGAGGGTGCCCCGCAGCGAGTCGACGGCGACCGCTCGCGGCAGCAAGCAGTTGTTCCGCTGCGCTCCGCCGGCAAAGTGACCTCGCGGGCGGCTCGCGGCCCACCCGCGGTGTTGCACCCGCAGCCAAGCCTCTCCGCTGTTGCTGTCAATCATCGCCAGCGCCGGCTGGTGTGCGGGATAGTCTCGATGGGCGCCCAGCTGGCTTGCCAAGGCGCGGTTTGGATGGACTAGCACCAAGGGCACGACGGTCTGATCGCCAAGCCTGGCGATGGCGAAGCCTTGGGCCGCCACGCGCAAGTGCTCGGCGCTCCCGGGCCTCGTCGCCGGACTGCCCGAGGCGCCTTCTGCGGTGGTGTTGTCGGGCTGCGCAGGGGCATCACTGGGAGCTTTGCCCAGGGTGTAGTCCCTGCCAGAGAGCGTGACCTCACTGCGCTCGAGCCGTCCACCGGGACTCGCAACCGCGCCGTCGAGGGAGACTCGGCTCACCGATGGACCCACGGCATGGGATACGTATGCGAAGCGCCCGTCGGCACTGACCACTACTCCGCGGGGTTCTCTGGGCAGCCATATGGTGGCGCGGGTGCTCAGGTCGGCGAGGCGAAATAGGGCCAAGGTCTTACCCCAGGCCGAAGCGACCAGCAGAGTGTCGCCAGCCGGGGTCACCGCCAGGCCGACCGGTTCGCTGGCGGTGGTGATTTCACCGGCCTGCTGGAGCGTTACGCGAGGCTCGGCGGTCACCTCGAGGGCCACGACCCGACTGGCGTCTCGTAGCGCCACATAGGCGCGACCATCGCCGGCGATGACCAGCTGGGATGGCTTTCCCGACAGCGTCACGTGGCTCAGCTCTTGATGGGTGTCTGGCTCGATCACCCGCACCGCCCGGCTGTCCTCGTCGGCCAGCAAGGCGATGGGTCGCGACCCGAGGCGGGCCAGGATCAGCGCTCCGCTGTGCCCGTGGCCGTCCAAGGGCTGGAGGGGCAAGCGCGCCGCCGGGCGCTTGGTGGGATCGGCCACAGATACGTGGGCGCCAGGCCGGGCCGCCTGAGCAACCTCCAGGCGTGGCTCTGCGCATGACCCGCCAAGCATTGCGCTCGCCAAAGCGAGCCCGGCCATCGCGCAACAGTAACCCGATGGCTGTCGCATGTGAGAATGTGACGGATCAGGGCGGCAAACGATCCACCTAGCGGTGCCTTCGCTGGTGTGGGTCGCGCTACGGCGTGGGGCGTGGCCTCCAGGGCAACCCCTGGGGATGGTGGCCGTCCCCTTTTCGAATCGCCGAGGTGATTGTCTCAACGTCCCGTGCGAGGCGCTCAGCGACCTTTGCGCGGGGGTTTGCGGAGCTCGTTGCCAAAGTCCTCGATCGCTTCGTCCAGCGCGTCTTCCATGTCGCCAAGGGTTTCGGCGATGGGGTCTTCGATACGGGCCTTGGGCTTCTCAGTGGGCTCAGGGTCCTGGATTCGCTGGCGAGCTGCCGATCGTTGGGTGGCCTTTGGCGGCCGGGCGTGGCTGCGACCGGCGCCGACCCGCCCGCCCCCTCGCTGGCGACCACGTCGGTGTCCACGGCGGGAGTGGCGGCCTCCCATCCGACCGCGCTGATGTCCCTCGGTCCGGACCTTCGAGCGAGCTCGGCGGATAGCCGCTCGGGCTCGGCGGCCAGCAATTCGGACCTGTGCTGCGGCTCGTCTCATGCCCCGGCCAAAGATCACCGACATCAACGTGAGCAGTAGCGGCACGGCGACGTTGAGCGCTGCCCAGACTGCGATCTCGGCGATCGTCAGGCCAAGTACCGCAGCGGTCGTCATGGATGGCGAAAAGATCGGAGCGAGCCCACTGTCCGAATCGGTGGGCTGCCCAGCGGCCATGGGCGGCCCGCTCGGGCCAGCTCGGTGGCTCGCCTGCCGGTTGGCCTGTCGCTGACCCTTCCTTTCGTCGCCTCGCGACCCGGTCTTGGCGGGGCTGCCACCGCGGCCCGCTGGTGTCGTCAGTCCGGCCAACAGCGGCTTGATGCTGGCGGCGCGCTTGTCCGGATCGGGCTCGACCATCGCCGTGAGCGTTCGCACCATCGCCGGGTCGCCGCGGCCGAGCGCCGCCGCGACGTCGATGCTCAGTCCCTTGTGGGGAAGATCCTCAGGCTCCACGCCGGTCAACATTCGCAAGGCGCAGACGCCAACCGCATAGACGTCCGAGGCTGGCCGCGCGCGACCCTGGAACTGCTCTGGGGCCATGTAGCCGAAGGTGCCAACGACGGTGCTGCCGCCGGCGGGCTTCAGACTGTCGCGAACTGAGCCGAAGTCGACCAGCACGTAGGCGCTCTCGTGCTCATCAAGCTCTGCTCGGGCGGGCCGCCGGATGGCATTGCTCGGCTTGATGTCTCGGTGAATGACCGGCGGGCTGCGGCTGTGAAGATAGTCGAGGATCTCGGCGACACAGTGGAGAAAACGGACCACCTCGTCCCGATCCATGGTGCCGATAGACGCCAGGGTCTCGCCCTCGATTCTCTCCATCACCAGGTAGAGCGCTCCCTCTTCTTCGAAGTGCTCGATGGCGTGAGGAAGGAGGCGGTGGGATAGCTGGCTCAAGACTCGCGCTTCCCGTTCGGCGAGCTCGACGTCTTTCCAGCTGCGCGCGCCACGGACTTGGAACCGCTTGATGGCAACCAGCCGCCCCTCTCGTTTGTCTACCCCTTCGAGGGTGGCCCCCTGGGACCCGCGGCCGAGCACTCCGCTGGTGACGTAGCGGCCGTCGCGCAGGATGAGGCCGAGCAGCTGGCTCGTCGATGACGGCGCGGTGTCGCCCATGGCGCGGCTACTGTACTCCTTCCCCAGTTGGTTTCCTCAGTTGGTTGCCCCAACTGGTTTCCCCAGCTGGGGCAACTCGACCCGCCCTTTGCGAAGGGGTTGGCCCGTGGCGGCGCTGCTCAGCTAGTGGGACCGCTGGGCCGCGTCTTGGGAAGGGCAGGAGGCAGCACTGGTTTTCCGAGCTGGTCGATCAGCTCGTCAGGGGTGGTGGCCGCTTGAATCAGTCGGCGGTGCTGCGCGCGGATGAACCCCTCGTCTGCGGCATGGGTCAGAAAAGCCATCAGGCCGTCGTAGAAACCGTGGGCGTTGAGCAGTCCCACAGGCTTGCGGTGATAGCCGAGCTGCGTCCAGGTGGTGACCTCGAAGATCTCTTCGATGGTGCCCCAGCCGCCGGGCAGGGCGATGAAGCCATCGGACAGCTCTGCCATCTTCAGCTTGCGCTCGTGCATGGTGTCCACCACGAACAGCTCGGTCAGGCCGCTGTGGGCGAGCTCGAGCTCTTTGAGCTGCTCAGGGATGACTCCAAAGACCTCACCGTCCGCCTCGAGCGCAGCATCTGCGACCGCTCCCATCATGCCGACGTGGCCCCCGCCGAAGACGATTGCGATGCCCCGTCCTGCCAAGCAGCGGCCCATCTCACGGGCTGCGTCCAAGTAGTGATCGGCCACCCCGCTGCTCGAGCCGCAGTACACGCAGATCCGTTTGAAGTTGATCATGGCTGCCCCTTGCGCTGCAACCGTTCGAGCACGCCGGCCACCAGCAGTGGCCAGGCAATCGTTGCGTCGGCGGCAACCTCGGCGAACCGTCCCCCTTCAGCTGGCGGCACGAACTTCCCCCACGACACGCCCTCTGAGTAGGTGCAGCCGCTCAGGCCGCCCCAGTGGACGGGCTCGGGGCAGATCCTCACCGCATAGCGGAAGCGATGCAGGTTGCCGCTGGCGCCTTGTCGGGTGGCAATGAGGTCGATGTAGGGGCATACCTGCTGGGCCCAGTTGCGTGGCACGCCGCCGCCAATGGTGAAGATCCCGATGCGCTTCGCCCGTTCTACTCGTCCGGTGAAGTCCTCGAGATCGAGGAAGGGATCGAAAGCGATGGGCTTTTCGCCTTGGGCCCTCCGGCGACGATTGTGGAGGGCGAAATCGAGGCCCAGCTCCGAGTCGGTGAAGGCTGGCACGTAGACGGGCACGTTCTGGTCGGCGGCACTTCGCAAGATGCCGCGGCCGGTTACATTGTCTTGCAGATAGCGTCCCAGTAGCTCGCAGAGTGACCGGGAGCAGGCGATCTGGTCGTCCGGCCACTGGGCCAGCAGCCCCTTGAAGATGACTTCCAAGTCGTCGAGGTTCTTCTCTAGCTCCAAGGTGTCGTAGACCCGGTCGAAGCCCAAGTAGTACATCTGCCGGTCGTCGAGGTCCGCTGGGGCTTTGTAATGCCGCATGCCGGTGGCTTCGATCAGCCCATGGGCCATCAGTGCGCCGGTGGAGACGACGACGTCGACCATGCCGTGGTCAATCATGTCGCACAGCACCAACCCCTGTTTGGCGACGGTCATCGCGCCCGAGAAGGTGCCCACGACCAGGCAATCGTCGTCTCGCACCATCGCCTCGAGCACATCGGCTGCTTCGCCCAGTTGCCGACCTCCGAAGGCGGTGTCCCTCATCTGCGTGAGGAGCTCCGAATAGCTCTGGCACTGGGACAGATCGATGGGCGTGGTCGCTTCCAAGCCCAGCTCGGAACCGTCGATGAACTTGCTGGTGTCTCGTGGTCCCCGCCGTTCGCCGAGCCCTTCGAGCAACTGATGTCCGGTCTTCGCGCCTTGGTCCTGGCTGCCGTCGTCGTGGTCGCCCATGGCCGAGCAGCTATGGCCGGTCAGAACTGCCAGGTCAAGTCTGCGCCTGCCAAGCCCACGGTGAGCGTCGGCCACAGGGCTGTCTCCGGGGGCGGCGCAGTGGGGCTGCCGTCCTCCACCGGCACTTTGCGTGCGCCAACGATGATGAGTGGGAGCCCTGCGCCAACGAGGCCGAGGCCGACCAAAGCGGTCACGATGCCGGCCGTGCGCTTGTCTTCGTCCACCTCGTCACAGGTCCGATCGAGGATGCCGTCGCAGTTCTGGTCCTCTGCTGCCGATGCCATGCTGAGGCCTGCGATCATGCCGATGGCTCCAACGCTACCCACGACGATACCAGCGACCATCATCCCAACGCTGTACCGTTCCTTCTCGGGCGGAGGCGGCAGGCTGGGGGGCGGGGGGCCGTATCCGTAGCCGGGCGGCGGAGCGTAGTAAGGCGGGTAGGGTTGGGGCGGGTAGGCTCCTGGGGGCGGATAGGTCCCTGGGGGCGGATAGGCTCCTGGGGGCGGATAGGCCCCTGGTGGCGGGGGAGGTGGCTCGCCTGCTGGCGGTGGCGGGGGAGGTGGCTCGCCCGGTGGTGGCGGAGGGGGCGGAGGCGGCTCGGGGGGGGGGCCTGGCGGTGGTTGCTGGGTCACGTCGCCTGGCGACGACAGTGGCTGGGCAGCCCCCGTCGCCGGAGCAAGGCTTGCCGCAAGGGCGCAAGCCAAGGCCAGCGCGAAGGTGGAGTGGGTCGAGGTGGTCAGCATGGCGATGGCCGTGATTCGAAACCACCGGCGGGGCACGGTCAACTCCCCCGTTGCCTTGGGGCACCAAGTCCCGGCCGGCTAGCGGGCCAATCTAAGAAAGACGACGAGGCTTGCGGCGGCTCACCACGGTTACAAAATGCATGACGGCAGGTGCCTACCGCGACACGCTGGTTTCCACTCATGATGACCCATCACCCCTGGCGCGGTGCGCCATTGTTGATCCCTTGCCTCGGCGTGACCCTGGCGATCGGTGTTGTTTCTGGCTGCCAGAGCAAGCCCCAGGGCACGGCGAGCACGGCAGGCGAGGCCTCTGGCTCCACCCCCACGGCCATGCCGCCTGGTGCCTCGAAGGACGCAACCAAGCCAGCGTTGCGCGGCTCTCAGGTGCAGCTGAAGCTCGGTTCGGGGGCGACCTTGACGCTCCCCGCGGGTGCGACCAAGCGAGAGAGCGGCGCCACCCGGGCCCTCGAGGCGGTAGGTCGCGCGCACTTGTTTCAGCTCGACGGGCCGGGGAGTCTTCTGTCGGTCACCGAGCTCAGCTCCTCGGGGCAGCCTTGCTCAACGCGGCTCGACGGCGAGTGGCAGCGCATGCAGAAGGCTAAGGCAGAGACTGCCCCGCAGCGCCTCGCTCTGCGGCGTGTGGCCGTCGCCGACGACCTGAAAATTCGTGGTCAGCGGGTGCTCTACAGCGAAGCGCTGCAGCGCGGGGCGGGTTCCACCGATGCGGGTCGCCCCTTTGCTGCCATGGCGAGCGTCATGTTCTGCGGCGGCGACGCCTTGGTGGTGGTCATGTTTGCCAGCGACCAGCCCCAACTGCCGCTGGGCACCAAGGGGATGCTCGAAGGCATCGCTGGGAGTGTTCAGCAGGCCCAGTAGCGCCGCGGGTAGCTGCCGATCCATCCCACCAAGCTGGGACGGTAGTGATCCAGTGGATCGTATACTACCGCTCATTACGTTTACTTACATGGTGGTACATTCTGGGTTCAGTCTTGCTACTGTAGCGATTCTAAAGCGTTTCTCTGACAGGCAGCCTCGAGCCAGCTGTTGGGCATGTAAGTTGCTGTAGGTGTCATCGAATGGAGAACGGTGGCATGAGATTCAGCAAGTTTGCAGCAGTCGCAAGTGTAGCCCTGGTGATGGCAGGCGCATCGGCCTGTGTCGGGACCGACGTGGGCACCACCGAGAGCGATCTGACGGAGCTCGAGGACCTGTACCGCGATTTCAAGGACCTGGATCTCAACGACTTGTTGAAGATCAGCGCCGGCTTCGCCACCGACGAGCTGAACGACGCGCTCGAGCTGAGCGACTACGGGCAAATCGAGCTGCAGGCCACCGAGCTCTACGCCCTCGGGCAGGACGCCAACAGCGACCTGACCCTGAAGGACATCGACGTGCTGGTCAGCGGGCTGGTGGCTCGCTACGGCGAGCGTGAGCTCACCACCGAGGTCAACGTGGCGCGTCGCGACCACCTGCTCCAGTCTGATGATGACGTTTACGGAGAGAGCGCCTTTGCCCTCGAGGCGGGCCACAACTGGCGCCACGCCGTTGATGGTTTTGACGAGGGGCAAATCTTCATCGGCTTCGAAGCCAGCGCCACCCTCGAGGCACGAGTGATTCAAGCGGCACGCAGCGAGCTGGCGGCCCATTGGCAGAGCCCGCTGGCGGCGGCCAAGCAGATGCGAGGGTTCGTACTGCCCCGCAGCGTCGCCGACCTGACGGCCCTCAAGCCCGGCGAGTCATACGCGCTGCGCGGCTCGGGCAGGCTTGGTGTCAATCTCGGCGTTGGCGTCCCCTTCATGGTCGCCGCTGCCGGTGCCGTCTCTTACAACCTGGTGCTTTCCGCTGGCGTGCGGGTGCTGCTCGAAGGGCAGGTCGACGTTCAGGTCGTGCGCCTCGCAGGCGACCAGCTCGTGATCGATGTTGGGGTCGAGAAAGCCGCCGTGGGCCAGGCACGAGTCGCCCTGCACGATGGCTGGGGCGTCCACGGCTTGCTCAAGTCCCAGGTCGACATCGGCGGGATCTCGGTGGATCTGGGTCGGCTGGTCGACAAGGCGGTGCAGCGGCAACTCAACAAGAAGCTGTCGCTCGTCTCGGCCACCTTGGAGGCGACCCAGAACCACAGCCGCATCAGCGTGGCTCGCTTCCGCGTCTCTCTCTCTGCTGCGACTCCCGGCTCGCCGGTAGAGTCGGCACTTCAGCAGGCGCTCCGAGCCGACCTCCGATTGGCCCAGGCGCTGTCGAATCGCAGCGAGCCGGGCATCAATGCCGAGTTCGAGCTCACCCGCTCGGGCGTG
>JAUVCD010000871.1 GCA_030590865.1 Myxococcales bacterium
CGTAGCTGTCATGGCCTTACCGTTGTTGGGGTATACATAGCCGGTGGCCGTTACTCCGACTCCGCGGCGGAGGAACTGGGCGTCGTCCGGCGCAAGCTCCTCGAGCTCGGGATCGACGTCCTTGCCGCCGAATTTCGATCCCACGGCGCTGAGGATCAACGGCGCTTGCTCCTGGGAGGCGATCAGCCCTTCGCCGGTGATGTCGCATGTCAGCGCCACCAGAAACAGGCCAAGGATGGTGTCCTCCAAGTCCGCGCTCGGAATGTACGCTCCCGGACAGGGTGTGTCGTTAATGAGCTTCATCTACTTGCTGTCTCGCAGCGACCTCCCCCCATTTTCGCATATCAAGCGATTCTGGCAATTCTGGCTGTAGACCCAAAGTAGAAATGTCCGGTTTGTCCAAAGTAGCAATGTCCGGTTCGGAGTACTTCTGCTGACCACCGGGACGGTCCGATGGTCTCGATTTCCAGGCGGCAACGGCGGCTTCGTCGAACCAGACCGTGATGTCACCACGCTTGCGGAGGGACTCTTCGTAGGCCGGCCAGTTTCTCACTTTGTACTTCGTTTTGTACTTTGGGGTGATGTTGCTCTTCGTCCTGGCGGCCATCACGTAGTCTCCTGCATTCCTCGCCAGGATGCAGGACCGGAGCATCGCTCTACCGTCAACCAGAGCCGTGCACCAACGCCGTGCATCACCGCGGTCGACACGCCCGAGTGTCGCGACGCTGAAGGGGAGCTGGTGGACGACGTGATCATCAACATCCCCCGCTCGTGGACCGTTGGTGTGGGCGTTCGTCTCGGCGCCAGCTACTGGGTCAACGAGGCCGTCGAGCTGTACCTCGGCGCCGGCTACGACTCGAACGCCATCCCCGACGAGACCCTCGAGCCTGCGTTGATCGACGTCGACGACATCAGCGTCGGTGGGGGCGGCCGCTTCAGCATCACCGACTGGTGGGCGCTGTCCCTCGGTTACACGAAGATTTTCTACCTCCCCCGGGACACGGCCGGCCTATCGAAGACGGCCGATCCTCCGGACCCCAAGTCGCTCGGACCCGACTCGGGCGGCGAGTACCGTCAGGCGATCGGCGTCGTGAACCTGAACATGCAATGGTCCTTCGATCCCTTCGCCAGTACTCCTGATGAGGACAGCGAGACGGCGCCGGCCGAGCCAACGAGCCGGTATCTGCAACCCCACCCCGGTTGAGCTGGGGTAGCGTAGAATGGCACACGCCATGCATCGCTTGTTTGCCACCGCATTCGTAATCCTGTCCGGCTGCGGGAGCAGTGAAGCCACGCCGACCCAGCCGCCGGTCGACGCTGGCCCGCCGGGCTGTGCACCGGGGCAGCGAGAGACCGAGGGAGACAACTGCCAGCCCGCGGGCGTGCCGCCCGATTCGTGCGCCCAGGGCTTCACGCCCGATGGCGAACAAGGGTGCATCCCCATCTTGCCGGCCACTCCGTGTCCCGCGGGGCAGATGGCCATCCCCGGGGAGACCGAGTGTCGTGACGTTGCGCCCTGCGGCACCGGCAAATGGGGCGACATTCCCGTCACGGCGACCACCCAGTACGTCGACGCCGCCTACTCGGGATCGGACAGCGACGGCACGGAGCAACAACCCTGGACGACCATCACCGCGGCGGTGCAAGCCGCCGAGCCAGGCGCCATCGTCGCCATCGCCGAGGGCAGTTACGCCGAAAGCGTGCTGGTCCAGTCCAAGCCGGTGCGGCTCTGGGGTCGCTGCCCGTCCCTCGTGGAGCTCGTGGCGCCCGGAGGCAGCTTCGGCGGTGTCGACGTTCGCAACGGTGGGTCGAACACGGAGGTGCATAGGCTAGCGGTGACGGGCGCGACGGTTGGCATTTCGGCGTCGGGCGCCGAGGACATCCTGGTGGACCGGGTGTGGCTCCACGACCTGGGGCGGACCGGGATCTTGATGCAGCCACCGCTCGGGCCGGTGAGCATGACCGTCAACGACTCGCTCATCGAGAAGATGGGCGAGGTGGGGATCTACGCCGACGAGGCAGCGCTCACCATCGCCCGGTCCGTCATCCGCGACACCGTGGGCACGGTCCAGTACCAGGGGCGGGGCCTTCACATCCAGACCCACGCCGACCGACCACCCGGCTTGGCCACCATCACCGCCTGCCTCATCGAGCGCAACCGCGAGATGGGCATCTACGTGGCCGGCTCCCACGCCACCATCGAGGGGACGGTCGTGCGTGACACCTTCCCCAACTCGCTGCAACACGCCGGTCGCGGCCTCGACGTGATCGACATCGACACCACGGGCCAGCGGTCCGAGGTGACGGTGAGAGGGAGCGTGTTCGAACGCAACCAGGAGATCCAGATCGCCGCCGAGGGGTCGAATCTGGTCGTCGAGACGACCTCCATCCGCCAGGCGGGGCCGCTCGCCAGCGACGGGAGCATGGGCCGCGGCATCGCCATCCAAGATGGGTCGAGCCGTGCAACGCTCACCCTGCGTGAGTCGGTGGTGGCGGGCTGCCTCGATGGCTGCGTGGTCGCCGTGGGCTCGGACGTGACGCTCGAGAGCGCTGTGCTCCGCGACGTGGCAGGCCGCCTGTCGGATCAGACCTTCGGCCGGGGCTTATCGGTGCAACAAGGGGACACGGGGGCCGATCGGGGCACCCTGACCATGCGCTGGTCGGTCATCGAAGGGGCGCGCGACTTCGGCATAGTGGTGCTGGGCTCGGACGCGACGGTGGAGGCGAGCGCGGTGCGCCACACGCTGGGAAGCGCCGCCGACGGCACGCTCGGCGACGGCGTGGCGGTGGTGCAGGTGTTCGACCTGTCGACCGCCACGCTCACTGGATCGATCATCGAGCACCATGCGCGGGTCGGCGTGTCGAACTTCGGCTCCACGGTCACGCTGGCCGACTCGCAGCTCGAGTGCAATCCCGTCCACCTCAACGTCGAAGAATGCGTCGATCCCGCCACGGGCTTTTTCGACTCTGGCGGAGTGACTTGCGGCTGCGACGGCGCCACCGTCGACTGTGTCGCCTTGAGCACCGGGCTCTCGCCGCCGACCGCGCTGCCGTAGCGCCGTTCCCCATGAAGACCTGGGCGAAAGTCACGCTATCGGTCGCCGCGGCGACGGTCCTGGCGACCATCTCTGCCGGCGCGTTGATTCAGTCAGCGAACCGTCGCGAGGGCGTGGTGAACCGAGCGTGGGAAACCAACATGGCGATGGGCCATTCGGACGCCGGCATGTACACCCGCGCGGCTATTGCC
>JAUVCD010000525.1 GCA_030590865.1 Myxococcales bacterium
ATTCAGGCGGAGCGGGATGTGCTCTCAGGTGAGACCACCTTGTTGACCATGAAGGTCGGTCACCGGATCACTATCGAGCAACACCCTTATGAGCCTCTCAACCAAGAGTGGATGGTCGTCAGCGTCGACTCTCGGGCGCGCACCACGGCCTCCTTTGACGCCGCCGAGGTCAGCCGGGACTATGTCTGCCGCTTCACCGCTGTTCCGACGGCCCGTACCGCTTACAAGGCCCCACGCCGCGCCGTGACCTCCGACGTCACGGGCATGCAGACTGCCTTCACCACCGGTCCTGGAGGCAGTGAGATTCACCCTGACGAGTACGGTCGCGTGAAAGCTCGTTTTCACTGGGATCGGACCGATCCAACCGACGACACCTCGAGTTGCTGGGTTCGCAGCGAACAGCCCAACACCCCTGACTCGATGTTGCTGCCCCGAGTGGGTTGGGAGGTGCAGATTCGTCATCTGGAGGGCGATGTCGATCGTCCGATGTGTCTGGGCCGGATGTTCAATGCTCTGGCTCCGCCGCCCTATGGCTTGCCTGGCGCCAAAGCGCGCAGCTCGGTCCAGACCAATACCAGCCCGGGGGACGGCAGCTCGAACGAGCTCCGCTTCGACGACTCTGGGGGCACCGAAGAGATGTTCATCAACGCCTCCAAGGACCTGACGATGAAGGTCGGCAACGACCAGACGCTGACCATCGGCAACAACGAGACGCGAGACATCGGCTCCAATCACGCCCTCAACATCACCAACAGCGCCACGAACACTGTGGGCAGCAACCAGACCATCGATATTTCGGGCAACCAGGACGTCAAGGTCGAGACCTTCATGGTCGACGATGTCGGTGGTGACCATGCATTGACCATTGGTGCCAACCAGGATCTCAAGGTGGGTGGGGACCACAAGCACACGGTCACTGGCGATTGCACGCAGGATGTGGGTGCCAATGAGGTCGACATCGTCGTCGGTGCGGTGGAGGAGGCCATCGACGGCAGCTATACCCACGACGTCGGGGCGGCCCTGGTCGAGCTCACCTGCGGCAACCGGGACTTCACCGTAGCCGGCAACCGGACCGAGACGGTCGGTGCCGTCAAGGTCGTAGCCACCTGGGCTGGCCGGGGCGTCGAGATCGGCGGAAACCTGACGACCATGGTGGCTGGCGCCATCGTGCACAAGGTCAAAGGGGACAAGTCGGACAAGGCTGGCGGGCCGTTTACCGATCTCGTCGCTGGCGCCCAGATCATCAAAGCCAAGAACGCCACCTTCGAAGGTGAGGACCTGGTCGCAGTGATCATGGGCGCTTCAACCTTGATTGTGTCCAAGCCGGCGGTGCTGCTGGCAGGCACTAGTGTCAAATGGGATGGCGCGACCAAGGACACGGCCGCCCTGATCGTCGACAACTGATCTCGAGGAAGCGACGATGGCGACAGGCACTCTCAGGGCGACTTTCACGGTAGGCGACATCGTCGCTACGCGAGTCAATGCGTTCCGCGAAGAGCGCTGCCTTGGCCGGCCCCCTGAGCTTTGGGTGACCGTGGAGATCAAGGACCAGATCGACGGTGACGAGCTGGTGGGCAAGCCTGCGGCCCTCGAGCTGGGGCGCCGGGGGCGCGACATGCGTCACTTCATGGGTCTGGTCGAGGCCATTACCGTCGTGGGCTCACCGATCGCCGGCGGTATTGGAGTGGACCTCTACCGCTTTCACCTCGTGTCGCCCCTGTCGTTGCTCGCGCATGTGGTGACCTGCGAGATCTTCCAAGAGCTGGACGTCAAAGCGATCATCTCCAAAGTGCTCGACGACTATGGCATCGGGCCTGACGGCTACGAATGGCGCCTGACCGGCAGCTATCCAAAGCGCGACTATTGCGTTCAATACAATGAATGCACGCTCGACTTCATTACCCGGCTAATCGAAGAAGAAGGGATCTACTATTTCACTGAGTTTTCGGTGGAGGGCGCCAAGATCATCTTCGCCGATGACAGCACGGCAGGGGACGATCTCGAGGGGGCGGACAACCGCTTGCCCTTCCGGGCCGACAGCGACCAGGATGGCCAGCACGACTCGGTGCGGTCCATCGACGACCGACGCAGAGTTCGGTCAGGCAAGTTTGTCTTGCGAGATTATGATTTCACGCGGCCCGAGCTCGACATGACGGTCGATGCGGCAGCGGACATCGACACGGATCTGGAGCGCTACGATTATCCGGGCGGCTATACCGAGCCGAGTGAAGGGTCGCGGTTGGTGCAGGTTCTGCTCGAGGCCGAGCAGGTCGAGCGCCACATGCTGCTCATCGAGGGCGACTGTCCGCGACTCGTTCCAGGCAAGAAGGTGGTCATCGAGGACGCCCTTCACGACGAGAACAACGGCGAATACGTCACCACCGACGTGATGCAAGAGTTGGTCAGCGCCCGGAGCGCCGACCAGATGGTCAGCCTCACCGGCGTCGAGGATGCCCAGGAGCGGGAAGAGGCTTTCATCACTCGTGCCACGCTCTTGCCGTCTGACATCCCCTATCGCTGTCCGCTGATTACGCCCAAGCCCATCATCGAAGGCCCCCAGACGGCCACGGTGGTGGCGCCGGCCGGGTCGAGCGCCGAAGAGATTCACACCGACGAATGGGGGCGATGCAAGGTGCGCTTCCATTGGGATCTGGCCAACGTCTTTGATGACAAGGCGTCGTGCTGGATGCGTACCAAGCAGCAGCAGACCTCGGGGTCCATGGTGCTGCCGCGGATCGACTGGGAGGTGGTGGTCGAGTTTCTCGAAGGGGATCCGGACCGGCCCATCGTGACCGGGCGAATGTACAACGGCGTCTACATGCCCCCCTACGCCCTGCCGGAAGGCAAGTCGCGCACGACCATTCGCAGCCACACTACGCCTGGCGGTGATGGGCATAACGAGGTGCGCTTCGAAGACAAGGCGGGGGGCGAGGAAGTCTATGTTCACGCCCAGTACGACGTGACCGTGGTGGCTGCCAACAACAAGACCAAGTCCATTGGCAACTGTGAGGCCAAGATGGTGGGCGTCGACTCGACGATGTCCGTCGGTGCCAACCAGGACATCAAGGTCACCATGGGTGGCAAGGGCTCGATTGGTGCGGACCAGAGCCTGACGGTTGGGGGAAACCGGAGCGTCGAGGTTAACGCCCTCCAAGCCCTCAAGGTGGGCGGCGACAGCACCACTTCAGTCGGGGCGAACCACTTCGAGATGGATGGCGATCCGCTCACGGCGCTGGTCAATCTGGCGGTGGAGAAGGCCACCGAGGTGCTGCAAGAAAAGGCCGACGAGATGCTCGGGGAGGTCGATGCCTATGTGCAGGACAAGGTCAACCAGGTGATGGGTCCCATCAACACCATGCAAGAGCAGGTGGGCCGAGTCGCCGAGGCGATGGATGCGGTGTCCCAGGGCCAGCTAGGCGAGGTGTCCACGGCCTTGCGCGAGGCGGCGTCGTTGCCCCAGGTCGGTGAGTTGGGTGGACAGATGCAGGAGGCAGCCTTTGGGGGCGTGCAGGCAGCCGGCGATGCGGCAGGTGTAGAGGTGAATGCTCCAGGTGAGGATGCCGGGGGGTTCAGCGCCCAAACGGGGCTCGATCAGCTGACCAGCGGTGCTATCGAGAAGGGCGTGCGGGCTGGCGGTGACGTAGCCGATGGTGCGCTCCACGACCTGTTCGGTGAGGCCCTCGGTCTCGACGGGGCGGGCGGCGGCGGCGCGTCGATGCCCAATGAGGTCTTTCCTGAGCTCGACGTGGCCGGAATCGATGAGACGGACCGCGAACAGGGGCCTGGCCACTCACTCAACAAGGTGGACGGGAGCCTCACCGAGAGCGCCGGGGCGCTCAAGGTGGCGATGGCCATTACGGGGATCAATACCGAGGTGGCCGGCGACATGACCCAGACCATTGGCATCGGCCGGATTGAAGGGGTCTGGGCTGACCGGACCGAGACGGTGGACGGCAACAAGGACGAGACGGCGGTCGGCCTGGTGGTGCTCAGCAAGGGCGACGTGTCCGAGAAGGTCAGCGGGAGCAAGACCTGTATGGTAGGTGGCGCCATCGTCGATTTGATCGATGGGGCTCACACGGTCGAGGCCAGTGGCCCGGCGACCATGATCGCTGCGCTCCACAAGGTGGAGGCGAAGGAAAAGATCACCTTTAAAGTCGGCGACAGCGAAGTAGTGATCGAAGGTGGTGGCGTGACCTTCTCGGCGCCCATCATCGCCGTCTTGTCCCCCAAGATTCAGCTGACCAAGAAGGCGGCGGAGAACTAGATGAGCCGACCGGGGCAGGGAGAGGGCTCCGTCCAGACGGTGCTCGAGGACGCCTTCGAGCAGGGGGCGAAAAAGGCAGATCCAGGAGAGGTCGCCGAGGCCGACCACCGGCTGCAAGAGTTGCTGGACAAGGTCGCTGATCCATCGACCACCGAGGTCGCCGAGCCGAGTGTCGCGGTCGCCGAAGCGCCTGGTGCGACCGCCGATCTGGCCGGGGTAGCCATGCGTACAGGCACGCCGTTGCGAGTGTCGGGGCGGCGTGTCGAGCTGCGGGTTCGCGGACTGGACCGGTCAGTGGATGGGCAACTCGGGCCCGGCGTGTCTGACGAGTTGGTGGCCCAGGCAGCGCGTAATGGCGATGCGGTGGTGCTCGAATGTGTCGCCGGTGAGCCTCCGCTGGTGGTGGGTGTGCTGCAGACGAGTATTCCCGCCGAGCTCACGATCAAGGCGCGCAAGATCCACCTCGAGGCCGAGCAAGAGGTGCTGATGCGGTCCGGCAGAGGGGCCATGCGCATCCGGCAGGACGGGGACGTCGAGATCGTCGGTAGCCGCATCTCAGCCATGTCCCGCGGCCTGTTCCGACTCGTCGGGCGGGTGCTGCGGCTGAACTGACCGAGCATCGCCGGCCAGCCGAGGACTTCGGAGTGGCGCTCTGCATTCGGAGCCCCCAGCCCGGCAGCGGTCCCAGGATGGGGCGTTCTCGTGCAACGCTGGGACAGTCTTGGGGTGCTCGCTCGGCCAGGTTACTGGCTGGCTTCGGCATCCGATTGGAGTGGCCCGACGGGCAACTCGACGGTGAACTCGGCACCGCCACCCGCTCCGTCGGCGTAGCGGATTGTCCCCCCGTGGCTCTCGATCAGGTTACGAGCGGTGCTCAGCCCCAAGCCGCTGCCCTCGGGCTTGGTGGTGACTAGCGGATCGAACAGCCGAGCCTTGGTCTGGTCGTCGACGCCAGCTCCGGTGTCCCAGATGGTGATGGTGACTTTCTCGCCGTCCCGCCGGGTCTCCACGGTGAGGCGACCACCCTCGGGCATGGCTTCCACTGCGTTCCGCAGGATGTTGCCGAGGGCGGTTTGTACCTGCATCGGGTCGATGGCCGCAGCGACATCGGGGCTGCTCACCACCTCGACGACGACCTCCGGCGGGACTCGCTGGATCTGCAGCGCCTCTTGCACCACGTCGCCCAAGAGGACCTCTCGTCGCTGGGGAGGGCGCACGCGGCTGTAGTCGAGTAGGGCTCGGATGGTTAGATCAGAGCGTCCAACCTCTTCTTCGATGATGTCGAGGGCCTGGCGTTGATCCCCATTGAGCTGGGCCTTGCGCAACACAGCGGCGGCGTTCTGAATGGCGCCGAGGGGGTTGCGAAGCTGGTGGGCCAGGCCCCCTGCGAGCTGACCCAGCACGGTCAAGCGCTCTTGCCGCAACAGCTTTTGCTGCGCGGCGATGAGCTCGGCGGTTCGCTCGACGACGCGGAGCTCGAGCTCATCCTTGGACCGTCGAAGGGCCGTCTCGGCCGCTTTGAGGGTCGTGATGTCGTGGATGATGCCCACCAGGTGGGTGATCTCGCCAGCGTCGCCGTGTAGGGGCACCTTGGTGGTGGCCAGAATGTGCACGACGCCCTGGACATCGGTGATCGGCTCTTCTTCGATGGCCACCATCTGGGCGGTGGTGAACATTTCCTCGTCCTTGGCCCGGAAGAAGTCAGCCTCAGTCTTGGGGAAGAAGTCGTAGTCCGTTTTGCCGAGCATCTCCTCTCGGCGGTAGCCGGCCATTTCGCAAAAGGCCCGATTCACCAAGACGAAGCGAAACTCGCAGTTCTTGACGAAAATGGGGTGGGCGATGTGCTCGATGACCGCCGAGAGGAAGGGGACGGAGAGGTCCTTGGCTGTCGTCATGGTGGTGAGGCGGCGGCGACGGGCTTGAGGCACACAGGTAGCGGAGCGCTCCGGTGTGACAGCCCCAGGGGCGGCGCCAGCGTTGACAGTATCCCCACACTATTGATCGGTGCATCGCCTGTGGGGGCCTGTCAAGGGCAGCGGCGCGATGGTCGCGGGGCGGACCGTGAGGCGCCGCTGCCGACGCCCCTTCCCAGTCGGTATTATCGGGAATATCCGGGCTCTTGGGCGGGTTGCGTCGAGGGACCCTATTCTCCTTTGGCCAGCGCTCGACGATTGAGACATCGGCGGGTAGGATGCGAGCGCATCCTGGCACGGTTATGAGCCGTTCGAAGACCAAACAGACCAGACGCCCGAGGCCCTTTCTGCTCGCCATCGTGATGGTGTGCATGATCGGGGTGGGCATCGCGGTGGAGCTCACGCGGGTCTACCTGCTGACCAACAAGGATCCGTCCTTCGAGAGTTTCTGTGCGGTCAACGAAGGGGTGAACTGCCAGGCGGTGGCGGTCAGTGGCTACGCGGCGACCTTTGGTGTGGCCAACTCGGTCTGGGCCATCTTCGCCTATTGCTGGCTTGCCGTGGTGGCTGTCTGGGGCATGGTGCGGGGTCGAGCCTCAGGCTGGCCGACCGGGGTGGTGCTGGCGGTGAGCTCGGCACTGCTCATCGCGGCGGTCGTCTTGCTCGGCATTATGGAGTTCGTCATCGGCTCGCTCTGCATCCTGTGTCTCGGCCTCGATGCGGTCAACGTGGCGCTCTTCGTGCT
>JAUVCD010000290.1 GCA_030590865.1 Myxococcales bacterium
GTAGGTGTCCTCTTGCACCATCCGATAGTCGTACCCCCCCTCCTCCATATAGGCCTGCAGCCGTTGTCTCGGGAAGCCTGGCTGGCCCTGATCGATGGTGACCGCAATGACGTGAAAATCAACAGGCGCACGACGACGCAAGTCAACGAGCAGGTGATGCATCACCAAGCTGTCCTTGCCACCAGAGACGGCGCAGAGGATTCGGTCGCCATCGCTGATCATCGAATAATCAGCGATGGCCTGCCCCATCGCCCGGGCGATCCGGCGAAAGCGCGTCGCCTCGCTGCGCGCTCTGCTCCGCCCGGGTGTGCTCACGACTTGGCTTACCTAAGAGGCGTCTTCGCCGTCCGCAGCGATGAGGAGGTAGATCAGCTCGAGGAAGGTGAGCACGCCATGGCCGGTGCCGCCCTTGGTGTAGATGCCATAGGCCTTATCGGCCATGGAGGGTCCGGCTACGTCGACGTGGATCCACGGCACGTTGCCCACGAACTCACGAAGGAACAGCCCAGCGGTGATGGCACCACCCCAGCGGTCGCCCATGTGCTTGAGATCCGCCGTATCGCTCTTGAGCTTCTCGCGCAGCTCTTCGACGAGCGGCAGCCGCCACATGGCCTCGCCAGCGGTCTTGGCCGCCGCGGCAAGTTGATCGGCCAAGCCATCGCGGTTGGTGAAGTAGCCCGAAACCGTGGGGCCGAGGGCCACGACACAGGCCCCGGTCAGAGTGGCGTTGTCGAGCATGAAGTCCGGCTCGAGCTCGAGGCCGTAAGCCAGGGCATCGGCCAACACCAAGCGCCCCTCGGCATCGGTGTTGATGATCTCCACGGTCTTCCCCAGGTAGCTTCCGAACACGTCGCCGGGCCGATAGGCATTACCGTCCGGCATGTTCTCGGCGGCCGCAATGAGGCCGTGGATCTCAGCTTCCGGCTGGGCGATGGCCACCGCCGCCATCAAGGCGACGATGTTGGCCGCGCCACCCATGTCACCCTTCATCTCATCCATACCGGGGCCTGGCTTGATGCACAGACCGCCAGAGTCGAAGGTGACGCCCTTGCCGACGAAGACCAGCCGCTTGAGCTTCTTGTTGCTCTTCGGCGGGCGGTACTTCATGTGAATGAATCGTGGTCCGCGCTCGCTGCCGCGACCGACGGCATCGAGGAGCACCATTCCCTTGTCCTTGAGCTGCTTGGGTCCCAACACGCTGCAGCTGAGCCCGGCGGCCTTGTGCTCTTTGGCCAGCTCCTTGGCGATATTCGCGAGGGACTCGGGGTAGAGCTCGTTGGGCGGTGTGTTGACCAGATCTCGAGCAATGCAGACAGCCTCGGCGAAGCGCTGAGCGTCAGTGACCACCGCGCGCAGATCAGCGTTCACCTTCTTGACGGTGAGCAATGACACTTTGCCCAATGGGAACTTGCCCACCTGGTCAGCGCTCTTGAAACGCTCGAAGCGGTAGGCACCGAATACAGCCCCCTGAGCCACAGCAGCCTCGAGGCCCTCGTTGGGCTCAGAGATGGCCACGGCCAGCGTCGTGCAGTTACCGCTGCTGGCCAGCCGTGCCGCCGTGGCGGCGGCCAGCCGCACGTCGGCAAGGGTCACGGCATCGAGATCACCCAGGCCCACCAAAATGACCCGGCCGGCCTTGAGCGCCCCGCCGGTCGCGATGTCGCAGGTCTGGCCCTTCTTGCCGGTGAACTCACCACGCTTGATCGCCTTGTTGGCCGTCCCGCCCAGCAGCTTGAGCAAGTCGCGCAGCAGCCCGGTGCGGCGCACCCCTTCTGCGACGCCGATGGCGAGCGCGTCGGCGGAGAATTGCAGCGGGTCGGACGAGGAAACGGTGATTTTTAGAGCCATGAGTTACCTTCGAAACAGAGGTGACGGTCCATCAGCTTGCCTACAAGGCGCGCATCTAACCACATCGTCACCGTCGCTGCCAGCCAGGCTGTGCTCCCTAGACGGATGGCGCCGACTGCAACGCCAAGCCTCCGTGCAGGCTCAGGATGGGCCAATGACGCCGGCTACCATACGGAAGCGTATGGTTGGTGGGCTTCCACGCCGCTGCCGGTTCTCTTTCGCCGAACCGCGGAGCCGTGTGGCCAACCGAGACGAGGAGGGGTGCCCCCACTCCGAAGTTGCCAAAAATGGGCCCCGGCGTTCTGCTGAAGGCTCGTCCAATGGAAATCCTCGCTTATTACACCTTTGGTCTCTTGGTCGCGATCCTGTCGACCATCGTGATGCGCCACCGCCGGAAGCGGCAAGTCGATCGGGATCTGGACGACTGGGCCCAGGCGCTGGGGCTAGTCCGGGTGGGCCACGATCTTTTCGGGCAACGGGACGGCATACCGGTGGGAGCGCGACTCGCCCTCGATGCACCCAAGGGCGGCTGGGCGCGCTGGACGGTGCACGCCCGCCTGCAACCCCCCTTGGACCTGGGCCTGTCGATCCACACTCGGGACCACGAGATCGAGGACATCACCAAAGGTGCCGGGCTGGTCGTGACCCACAACGCCGAGTTCGACAAGCGCTTCGTAGTGCGAGGTGACGAGCCTGATCGGGTGCGCGCCTTGCTGGACGCTCGGCTCCAGAACGAGCTGATGCGCGGGCTCCACCCCGCCGCGCTATTCATGCTCACCGACCAGGGTGTTGCGGTTCAGATCGCCCGTCCTCACGCCAACCTAGAGTGGTTCACCCGAGGCCTCGAGACGCTGACGGCCATCGCCAGCAGCGTGAACCGCGCGCGGTCCAACGTGCCGGTGGCCGCAGTGTTGCGGCGCCACCACGGCTCATGGGCCGCCTTCGCCTCGGCCCACATGCTCCACGGGATCTCAGCCCCCCTGTGCATGTGGGGCCACTTGCGTGGCGCGACGGTATTCGCCTATGCGGTGCGACTCGGCCCCGGCGACCTGTGCCTGGAGATCTGGCTCCGCTTCGAGGACCCCCTGGGGCTCGGCCTGTTGCTCCAACCCAAGCGCACCGTGGACCGGGTCAAAGAGCTTTTCGGAGCAGACGACCACGAGCTAGGCGATCCGGTATTCGACGAGACGTTCCTCCTCCGGGTCTCAGATGCATCCAGCACCGAAGCGTTGCTGGACCCACCACTGCGCCGGCGTCTCTTGGCAATTCACAGGACCGTCGGCCCCTTGTCGCTAACCGACGACGGCCTGCTGGTGCGGCTGCCAACCGTTCCGGTGGACCCCTCAGTGGTGCCCACCAAAGTGGGACACCTGCTCGAGCTGGCCGGAGAAATTGCCCAACGCCGTGGGGCTCATCAGGCAGGCCCCTATCGGTGACCCGGCACTCAAACCCCGGTCGCGTCAGGCCCCCAGATGATCTTGTGAAGCTGCACCTGCAGGCGCACATCGAGGCGGTCTGCCAGCACCCAGGCCGCTAGCTGCCGGGGCTCGAGCTCCCCGGTCACGCAAGTGACGAGCAGCGGAACGCCGCGCTGATCGAGACGGTGGTCAGAAATGGTCTGCTGCATCCATTCGTAATCCCCACGATCGGCGAGCACGAACTTGAGCTCATCCCGTCCGGTCAAGTGCTTCAGATTTGCGAGACGGTTGTGGTCCTGCTGACCCGATCCCGGCGCCTTCAAATCCATGATCCGATGAACCCGCCGATCGACGACCGATATGTCGCGACTGCCGTTGGTCTCGAGCAGCACGGTGCGGCCTGCGTCACACAGAGCGACCATCAGAGGGAGGACCGCTTGCTGGAGCAGCGGCTCACCGCCGGTGACCACCACCAGCGACGTGCCACCGCTCAGGGCTTGCTCCACGACCTGCCTGCGACTCATGGCGCTGCCGCCGCAGCGGGCCTGGGGCGTGTCACACCAGCGACACCGAAGGTTGCAGCTCGCGGTGCGCACGAAGGTGCAGCGGAGGCCCGTGAAGGTCGATTCGCCCTGAATGCTGGTGAAGATCTCGTGAATGAGCAGCTTGTCAGAATCACTCATTGCCAGCTGACCTCCCCAGAGCAAATGGGGCGGATCTCGCCATCCTCGAGACGCAGCAAGAGCCTGCCGTGCCCGTCGATTTCCGCGGCCAGGCCGGCCACCTCACCCACCACCACATGACGGCCGCGCAGAAAGTTGCGTTGGGCAAGCTCGGCGCTGAGAGAGGCCAACCCACGCTCCTGGTAGGCCGCCAGGACGTCACCGAGGGTCGCGAGCAGACCGGCGGCGATTGGGTTGCGATCAAGAGCCGAGGCGCCTGCCAGGGCGAGAGAGGTGGCCGTCTCAGCCAGCGGGTCGGGAAACCTCTCGGTGCCCACGTTGAGGCCAACGCCCACCACGACGACGGGACTCTGCCCCGGCCGCGTCGTGGCCTCGACCAACACGCCTGCCACCTTGCGACGATCCACATAGACATCGTTCGGCCACTTCAACAATGCCCTCGGAGCGGCGAGCGCGACATCGACGACCTGGGCCACCGCCACGCCGGCGGCGAGGGCCAGGGGCGCAACCGCCGATGGCTCGAGGTCAGGACGGAGCACGACGGACAGGGTGATGTTCTCGCCCCGGGGCGAGTGCCACTGGTTGCGGCCGCGGCCCCGGCCGCCGGTTTGCTCCTCGGCGATGAAAGCCGCCCCGTGTGGCGCACCCGATGCAGCCGCGCGCCGGGCATCATCATTGGTCGATTCGGTACGATCCAGCACCACGAGCGGACGGCCGAGCGTCGCGCCTAACGCCTCGAGCTGGCTCTCGATGGCCGGGGCACGGAGGCCAGAGCTCGCGCCCCTCGGGCCCTGGCGGTGATCGTCGCTCATGGCCCTCAATCGTCGAAGGATAGCTCCAGCGAGATGTCCGCCGCCGGGACCGAGTGGGTCAGGGCGCCGCTGGAGATCACATCGACCCCTGCCGCGCTGAGCTCACCAATGCGCTCTAGGGTGATGCCACCAGACACTTCGATGATCGGTGCGCCGCCGGCTCCCTTGGTGTCATGGACCAGACTGAGCGCCTCACGGACGGTCGGCGTGTCCATGTTGTCGAGCATGATGATGTCCGCCGAAGCTCGCAACGCTTCGCTCACCTCGGTCAAGGTGTTGACCTCGACTTCGATGCGTGAGCTGTGGGGCGCACGAGCCTTGGCCCGCTCCACCGTGGCGGTGATGGAACCGGCGGCGATGATGTGGTTGTCCTTGATGAGGACCGCGCTCCCCAGATTGTCACGGTGGTTGTAGGCGCCACCGACCCGCACCGCATAACGCTCGAGCACCCGCAGCCCAGGCGTCGTCTTGCGCGTGTCGGTGACCCGAGTCTGGTGCCCCTCGGCGACCGCAGATTGGTACTGCCGAGCGGCAGTCGCGATGCCGCACATCCGTTGGGTGAAGTTCAGCGCCACTCGTTCGGCGGACAACAGGCTGCGCGCCGAGCCACGAACCTGCCAGAGCACAGCATCGCTGGCGACGGAGGCGCCATCAGGATGGAGCAGCTCGACCTGGGTGTCCCGATCCACCTGAGTGAAGACACGAGCAAACACCTCACCGCCACAGACGACCAGCGATTGACGCGCCACCGCCCGGGCCACCGCCTGAGTGCCAGGCTCGACACAACACTCGCTCGTCAAATCGCCGCTGCCCAAATCCTCCCCGAGCGCGCGGTCAATCAGATCGTCAAGCACGTGCCGCGGAAGCGCGCCTTGGCTAGCCCCTTCGGTCATCCTACCTCCTCATCCGCACTGGCGCTCAGCAACGCTCGGCCCGACCCTGCCGAGTCACCGACGCCTCGGTCCCGTGGCGATCCACCCCCTGGATCTGCGCTCGCCTCATACGCTGGTTGTGCCCGGCGTCGGTGGCGGCTTCAAGCATCTTGTCCTCGACGCAGGGCCATTCCCGCTGCCGACATCGAGCACAGGGACTTTAGACGGACCGCTAGCGGTGCACATTCAGCCTCGGCCCGACAAATGGCCTCGATGGTGCAAATAGCTGGGCTACATGACGAAATCGGCCATGGACCATAGTAGGATAGACACGAAATGGGACAAGACGCGTCTTACAGTATGTGACAGTCTCAGCAGCAACACCGCTTCGCACGCCGAATGCAGGTAACCACCTCAAAAGACAAAAGCTGATGGATCCCCAAGTCGGCCAACTCATCAACAACAAGTACCGCCTGGTACGCCTCATTGGTGATGGCGGCATGGGCAGCGTCTTCGAGGCGCGCCATGAGCTGCTCGGCACCACCGTAGCGCTCAAGTTCCTCCATCCGGCGCTCACTCGCCGCAAGGGTCTCGTTGAGCGCTTCTTGCAAGAGGCGCAGGTTTCAGCGCGCATCGACAATCCCCACGTGGTGCGGGTCTCGGATGTCGACCGAACCTACGAAGGCCTGGCCTTCATGGTGATGGAATACGTGGTCGGCGAGACGCTGCAGATGCTCTACGAGCGGAACTACGAGCAAGGCACTCGGCTGGCCTATGGCGATGCCTTCGACTACATGCAGCAACTGCTCGACGGCGTCGGATCGGCACACAAGCTGGGGATTGTTCACCGAGATCTGAAGCCGGACAATGTCATGCTCTCCCATGACAGCGACGGTAAGACGCTGGTCAAGATCCTCGATTTTGGCATCGCCAAGCTCAAGGCCAGCGGCGAGGTCGATCGGGGACTGACCCGGCCCGGCGTCGTGATGGGCACGCCGGAATATATGGCGCCCGAGCAAGCCTTCTCGGCCGACAAGGTCGATGCGCGGGCGGACATCTTCTCGCTCGGCGTGATGTTCTTCGAGATGCTCGCCGGCCGCCGGCCGGTGGGTGGGGACAACGCCCACGCCATCGCCGCTCAGTACCTGGAGGGCAGCATCGCGCAGCTTGGCGAATTGGCGCCGAGCCTCGATCCGGAGCTCGCCGCTGCAGTGCACCGGTCAATGGAAGCCAAGCCTGAGGACCGATTCGACACCATGGCCCAGTTCCGTGACGTGGTCGCCGAGTTTGCGCCCGAGGGACCTCAGCGGGCTGCCCAGAACAACGTGGGGCTGGCCGACACGCAAGACGATGGGAGCATGGGGGACGTTGCGGCAGCCGCAGTGGCCGGTGCGGTCGCAGCGGCAGCAGCCACCCCTGGTGTGCCCAAGACTCTACCGCCAGCGGACGGGCCTCCAGCCGACGGAACGGCAGCGGACGGACCTCCAGCGGACGGAATGGCAGCTGACGGCCAAGCTGGCGAGGGCCAGGCTGCCGATGGCGGGGGTGGCGACACCACTGCGGACCGGGGAGCCTCACCAGGGGCCAGTGATGGGGCGGCCGAACAAGCCCCTCCCATGGCCCCAGCCTCAGCTGCCGACGACGATGGCCCGACGGTGGACGACAGCGCGCTAGGGCCCGCCGTGGTTGGAGACCCACAGGCCCCCATGCCCCTGCGGGCAGGCACCGAGAAGATGCCCGACGATGCCCTGGTGGGCGTCGGACGAGGCGGCACAGCAGCCATCGCCGCTCATCCCGACGGTGTCACGCCCGACGGTGCCGCTCCTGAGGCCGCCGCCGGCGCCCAACGCGCCGGCGGTACCGTGGTGGGCGACCCCTTCGGCGGACCTGACGTGGGCCCCGAACAAGCTGTCCCAGTGCCGCTGGACGGTGGCTACGGGCAGGCGCCTGCAATGACACCCCACGGCCCGGTGGGCACGACGCCGGCGACCGCACCGGTGGCCCGGAACCGTCCCAGGAAGTCGGGCCCGTCGTTCTTGTCCATCCTGCTGCTGGCAGGCGTCGTCTCCGGCGCCGTCGTCGGCGGAGTCTACGTCGCCCACCGGGCGAGCCAAGCAGAGGACGCCGACGATCCTGATCCGTTAACCACTCAGGCCGACCCGCCGCCCACGCCCCCAGCGGATCCACCGCCCACGGTCAATCCACCGCCGATCCAGCCGCCAACCGTCGAGCCACCACCACCCACCACACCGCCGGCAACGACCACCAAGCCCCCCCCCAAGCCCACGACCAAGCCCACGGCGAAGCCGACCGCCAAACCATCGGCCCAGCCGCCGTGGATTCTTCCGTCGTCCCTGCCCCCCCCGATGATCCCGTCAGGCCTGCCGCCGCTGTTCAAACTCCCAGGCAACAATGGTCCGCCCCTGCCATTGCCCCCCATCACGCCGCCTCCGCCAAAGCCGACCGCCACGCCGCCTCCGCCAAAGCCGACCGCCGTGCCGCCGAAGCCGAAGGCGACGACCAAGCTACCGCCGCTCAAGCCGCCACGCCCCAAGCTGAAGCGCAAGACCAAGACGACCAAGCGGCCGCGGCTGAAGTGGAAGAAGAAGTAACGGGCCCAGTCAGCGCTCCGCTTCGCTGGCCCCGGTCAGGGTGAGCACGCCAAGCCACAGGAGCGCAGGGATGGCCAAGAGCAGCGCCGAGCCAAGGGCGACGTCGCGCACCGACCATCCGTAGCGCTCCACGAGCACTCCTCCCAAGGCGGCCATGACGCTCATCACCAGCGTCAAGGCGCCCCACTCGACGGCGAAGACCCTGCCACGGTAGGCGTTGTCGCTCTCGAGCTGACTCAGGGTGGCGGACACGACCCACAAAGCGCCGCCACCTACGGCGCTGAAAAAGTAAGCCGCCGCAGCCTGCCAGATGGTGGCCGCTTGGGACAAGGCCAACCAGCTGGTCGCTACGACGACATAGGCTGGACTGATGACGCGACGCATCGTGGATGGCGCATCTCCCAGGACCTTGCGCACCGCCAGTGAGCCCACTAGCGCACCGAGACCACGGGCGGTGTAGAGCAGGCCGATGGCGCCCGGACCGCTGACCTCGCTGAACACGCGGGTGGCAAACACGGGCAGCATAGCCAGTACGCCCCCGCCGAGAGCCATGCACGGCTTGAGGCTGATAATGGCAGACAAGTATCGGTGACGTCTCAGATAACGCAGACCAGCGACGAAGCTCCGGTCGACCGGTCCGAGGCTCTCCCCCTGCGACTGGGGCAACAGCGCCGGCAAGGGCACCAGCAGGCCAGCGGAGACCAAGAACGTGAGGGCGTCAAAAATGAGCGCCGGCTCGATGCCGACCAAGGCGGTCACGACGCCACCAGCGGCAGCGCCAAGGGCCAACATCACCGACCAGGTAGCCGCCGACAGAGCATTGGCGGCGCCCAGGTGAGCCTGTTGGGTGACTTGGGGGATCACCGCCGTCTTGGTGGGGATGAAGATGCCTGAGAAGCAGACCATCACCACCAGGAGAGTCGTCAGGAGCCACAAACTCCCCATCCGGTAGGCCACCACCAGACCTAGGGCGCAGGCCGCTCGCGCCACGTCGGTGACGATCATGAGCTTGCGGCGGTCGACGCGATCAATGAGCGGTCCGCTGATGGGGGTCATCAGGAACACGGGAAGCAGCTTGGCCACGAAAACGACGCTGAACGCCAGGGTGCCGCTCGACAGCTCCACGACCGCCGCGTAGAGCGCGATGGTGTTGAAGAAATCGCCGAGGAAGCTGACCACCTCGGCGAACCACAGCCGCCGAAACTCGCGGTTTTCGGCAAGCACCTGGCAGTAGCCCACAGCGGTCGTGGTCAAGGCCGATAGCCTGCCATCAGATCCGCCAGCAGCAGCGCACCGAGCTCAGCGTAGCCCTGGGGTCTGAGGTGAACGCCATCCGGCGCGGCGCGGTCGTCGTCGCGCCATTTTCGCAACGAACCGCGACCGCCCATGACCTCGTAGGTGTCCCAGAACTGGCAGTCAGCCTCGGCAGCGGCCTCACGGATTACGTTGCGGATAGGCGGGATCTTCGACTCGGCGTCGGCCCGATCAGCAGGTCCGACCACCAGGCAGGCGGCCGCAGGTGCAATGCGCCGGGCGCGAGCGAAAAGCTCGAGGGCCTGTTTCCGGTACTCTTGGGGCTTGATGATCCCATCGCTGGCCTCGTTGCCGCCGTATTCGAAGACGAACAGATCCGGCGCTCGGCGCCTCACCTCCTGAGTCCAGGCCGTCTCATTCCAGGCCAGGGCAGTGCCATAGCGGGCGCCGTTGATGCCCAGGTTGTCCAGCACTACGCCCGGGTGATCGGACGGATCGGTCTCAATCACCACACCACAGAAATCGGGCCGACCGTTGGTCGTCGCGACCTCGAGCGTGGTGAGCCCCACGGCGCTGCGCTGCAAATGACGAAGCTGACCCACCGCCTCTTTGCCGGCGGCCTCGAAGGTCTCCCGCGGCCCGTCGCCGACCTGCAATCGAAACCGATCGTGGGGCAGCCCGTGTTTGTAACAAAGGTCCCAGGTCAGCTTGCGATCCGCCAATCTGTCGTCGGTCAGGGTGATCGACGCTCGCCGGGCTCCCGAAAAACCGGCGTGCAAAATCCCGCCGAGACCGAAGGCCCCGTCGCCCCATGGGTCGACCGTCGAGGGCATCTTGGGACGCATGCGCCAACCGCCTTTGACCTCCGTCTCCAGTCCGTCGTGGCGGTAGCTCTTGAAGCCGAGATGAACGAACCCAGGGCCTCCATTGCCGAAGCGCTTCTGCAGCGCCGAGCGGATGAAACCCGTCCAGAAATCAGCCTGGGCGTGGGAGTCACCGAGCCACAAGACTCTTACGTGCCGTTTGCCCGTGCCCTGCTCCAGGCTTCGCAAGGCATCGTAGAACGCGGCCAGGGGACCGCTGTGGGGCGAGCCACCATCGGTCGCCGGCGCGCGACCCGTACCGGTGGGTGTCCCACCGGTGGCGGCGACAGAGACCGCGCTCGAAGGGGTACCGGCTGGAGGCCCGCCTTGGGTCGTCGCGGTAGCCGCTGGGGCTACGGGACCTGAGCCCGCCGGCGTGTCATGAGGTCGCGGCGCTGTCGTGCAGGACGACAACGGCAACACCATGAGTAGAAACGCGCTGCGAGCCAAGCGGAAATGCATGTGTCGTTACTATGCCTTGGCGCCCCAGCTTGGCAAGCTCGACCCGTGGCATGGTCCTGAAGCTCGCGACGACAGGCTGGCAGCGCTAAGCTCATCGGGACCTGGCCCTCGGCCCTTAAGCCCAACCGTCGACTGCTGCTGCCATGAGCCATCCCCCAGCGCTCATCATCCACGGCCATTTCTACCAGCCACCGCGCGAAAACCCATGGACCGGCATCGTCGATCGGGAGGTGGGCGCAGCGCCTTACCACGACTGGAACGAGCGTATTCACGCCGAATGTTACCGCCCCAATAGACAGATTGCTCT
>JAUVCD010000115.1 GCA_030590865.1 Myxococcales bacterium
CGCGCCACCATTGCTTCCCTGCCCACTGCCGTGGGGTGGGGGCCGCTCCGCCCGCTTCCCGTGCTCGCGACCGCTCTGGGCACCCGATCGGGCTCCCGAAAGTCGCAACCGCGATTTTCGGGAGCACCCGGTGATCCCCCCGCCTTGGTGGTGACCTCCCTTTGAAGTGACTACACTTCTACGAGCCCCCGATGGGGGGCATCATCTGACTGGCATGCGAGCCTCAGGGGGAGACACCACATCATGACCCATCGACTTGTGCTGCTGTTAACCCGCTTGGCGCTCATCGTCACCGTCTTCTGCCCATCACTGGCTCAGGCCCAGGGCGCGCCTGTGGACCAAGCAACTGAAGAGCAGAAAGCGGCCGCCCGTGAAGCCTTCGCAGAAGCTCGGCAGGCATTCGTGGCCGGGAACCACAGCGACGCCCTACGCGCCTTTCGCGCCTCCTACGACATCGTCGCGAGCCCTAACGCCCATCTCATGATTGCCAATACGCTCCATGAGCTCGGTGACCACGCCGCGGCCCACGACGAGTTCGTCAAGGTCGTCGACGAGGCGGATGAGATGGCCGTGATGGATCCCAAGTACACCCAGACTGCGGAAAACGCGCGGCAGAAACTGGCCGAGCTGACGCCCCTAATCGGCAGGCTGAGGATCGAGGTCGAAGACGCGGACGACTCGACGACCCTGCAGGTGGCGGGACAGACGATCGAGCGAGCAAGATGGGGCCAACCGATCACCGTCGAGCCTGGCACAGTTTCGGTGAAGCTATCGGCAGCAGTTGGTGACGAGGTCCAGGAGGTCGCCGTGACAGCCGGTGAGACAACCAGCATCACCATCAGCGCCGCCGGCAGCAGCGGCGCTGATGCCGAGCAGGGAGATGGCTCGGGGTCCGGGGATCTGCAGCGAACCTTCGCCTACGTGGCTGGCGGCCTAGGCGCAGTCGCCCTGATCAACACGGCGATCTTCGGCGGGATGGCGCTGTCCAATCACAACGACATCGAGGACACCTGTGGCCTGGCATACTGTCCCGAGCGACAAGACGATATCGACAGCGGGCAGACCTATCAGACCGTATCGAACGTGATGCTGGTGGTCGGCTTGGTGGGCGTGAGCGCCGGAGTGGTGCTCTATTTCACCAGCCCGAGCGAGCCGGACCAAGAGGCGGCCTGGCTGCCGGCGTTGAAGGTTGGACCGGCTTCAGTATCACTGCAGGGGAGATTCTAATGCGCAGCACGACCATCCTCTCAATCGGCGGTATCGCCCTGGTCGCACTCGTGATCACCAATGAGTCCTGTACCCTCGACTTCGAGGTCTTCGAGCAACCCGGCACTGGCGGCGCGAGCACCACCTCCAGCGGTGGCGGCAATGGCGGCAACGGCGGCAACGGCGCAGCTGGCGGGCTCGGTGGCAGCGCCGGAGCGGGCGGCAGCACCTCGAGCAGCGGCGGCGGCTTCGGCGGCGGTGACTGTGGGCTCGAGCCAACACCCCCCGGGGGATCGTGCCCATCCGAGTGTACCGGCGGTTGTGCGAACGAGACCTGTACCATCGATTGCAATGGCGACGAGGCCTGCCGGGACGCCCAGCTCACCTGCCCGCCAGATTTCAACTGTGTGCTCGAGTGCGGAGGCCAGAGCGGCTGTCGCAATGCAACCCTGGCGTGCCCGGAAAGCTACACCTGTGTCGTCACCTGCACTGGTGAGGCTGGCTGTCGGGACTTGGAAATCACCTGCTCGACATCAGGCACCTGTGAGCTGTCGTGTAGCAGTATCGATGAAGCTTGCCGAGGCGCCGATCTACGGTGCGGCTCGAACACCTGCACCGCCACTTGCGATAACACCACCCACCAGCCGAAGGTGACCTGCGGCTCGTCCTGCGCCTGCAACGACGGGTGCTGAGTCGGCCGCTGGAGCGGTGCCCACCCCGCAGCCGGCAGCGCTGGCCGCCCCCGGAGTCTCTAAATCCCGGCCCCAAAGTCTGGAATTGCGGCGTCCAGAATCATGTCTGATTCACGTAGCTCGTGTAATTGGACGTCCAGAACCAGCGTCGCCACACCTTGGCGGAGAGCCAATGGATCGACCGTGCCCTCGAGCTCGCCAATCCTGGCGAGGATGTCGCGATGCTCAGAGCGGCGGTGATCAATGCTCGGGTAGAACTGGGGTGCCCAGCGCCCGATGTCAGCATGCAGGCCGTCCGCCGACTCTTCCTCTTCGAATTGAACGGAGAGCACCTTGTCGAGTGCCCGGAGCAACGACAGGATCCGGTACGGGTTGGCTGCTACGGTCAGGCGCTGGAGAAGGGTGTCCAGATCTACGTCGTCCGAAATGGCCGGGACGATGTCACTGTGCCGCTTTTCCGAATCCCAGCGCTGGGACTCAGTGCGCTCGAGATCCTCTTGCAGCAGCGCGCTTGTGGAGCCGCGATGCTTGTTCATGGGTGGCCTCCTTCTCGCTGAGCTAGCTGCCGCTGGTGCCGGCGCTAGGAGTCTCGAGGTGGCAGCCGCCTACCTTCAGTGCCAGGTGATGTAGTTCAGCGTTCCGTCAGATGGTCGACCTGGAGTTGCCGCCCAAGCGACGCTCCCACAAACGACTACGCCCGACCTCCCATTATGTTTCGCCAATAGTGCAGCGCGACCGGTCCCAAGCGTTAACCGGCCCGAGCGCTAAAAGCCCGGGCGAGGGCTCGGCGCTCAGAACGACAGCTGAGAGGCCTGGCTCGGCACGTCGAGATTGTCGATATCGAAACTGCTCACTTCTTCGTCGGACACGGCGAGCAGGCGAGAGGCGTGGATCATCGCACGGCGGGTCCAGCTGTTCAGCATAGGAGCGCCCCGGGCCACCAAGGTGTCGCTGGTAAAGTGGACGATCTGCACCGCGCCCCGACGAACCCACTCACCCTCGTCCCAGCAGCGCTCGACGGCGTCACCGCCGCAGCTCTCGAATTCTCCGCACTGCATGTCCTCTTGCCACGCCCAATAACCGTAGGGCACCAGAATCAGGCCGAGATCGTCGACCACCGTGAATGCCTTATGGATGCGGTTCTGATCTTCCGACGTGCCCGCCCATTGCCCACCGAAGGACACACGCTCGAGCAGCTTCGGGTTCTCGCCGTCGGCTACGTCGAAGAGCGACACGTTCAGCGGTCCCAAGGGGTAGGTGTTCTCGAATCCAAAGGCCATCAACCGGTCGCCCCGTGGCTCCATGTGAAACACCCAACCAGGCATCTCGAGCGAGCCGAGCTGTGCAGGTTGGGACGGATCGGTGAGATCGATGACGAAGAGCGGGTCGCAGCTGGGGCCACACATATCGATGGGAGGCGGCGGAGGCCCCTCGGTCTCTGAGCCCGGCGTTGGATCGTAGGGTTCAGGAGCGGCGGCGGTGATGGCGTAGGCGCGGTTGCCGTCGAAACGGACCGAGCGCAGCGACTCGGGCACCGGCAGCTCGAGCATGAGCGAGCCGAGCGGGTAGATCTCTTGAGACGAGTGAATCGCGAAGGTCTCCACCCGAGGAGACTCAGCTGAGGACCAAACCCCCGGCTGGCTCACGACCCGGAGCACGCCGTCCAACTCATCCATCTGCCAGCGACTGAGGATCATGCCCTCGACCTGGACGCTGGCGCCCTCGACGAGCTGACCGTCTGGTGCGGAGATGTCGATCACCTGGATGGTCGAGTGACCGAGCTGGGACCCGCCGTCCCAGTCGACGCCTGATACGTACATACGTTCGGTCGTCACGGCCACGCTGCGTCGCATGCCCTGGCCATCAACGTCCGGCTGGGCGTAGCTGACCTGGTCGACCTGGTCGATGGCAGCGGGCTCGCCCACGTCGAAGGACGTGATGGTCGTGGTGGGCTCGGTGGGACAGCCACTGCAGCTGTGATCCTCGAAGGAGATGACATAGAGGACATCGCCGACGATTCGCGAGTCCGAGATGTGGCCCGGGACGCTGTCCATGCCGAGAAAGTCGATGGCGCTGGGATCCGAGACGTCGAAGGCCTGCAGGGTGGTGTGATGGCCCTCCGCAGCAGCGTCGACCAAGGCGAGGACGATACCATCGCGCACGTACATCTCGAAGGGGATGCCGGTCACCGGATCGGCTTGATCGAGCAACACGAGCTCGTCGGCATCCGACACGTCCACGATGTTCAGGCCCCTGGTGCGCGACAAGGCGTAGAGCCGGTCACCAACAATTTGGACGATATCTGCTTCGGCGATGGCACGGTTGGCATCCCCCGGCGGCAGTAGCGTCTCGCCGCTGAAGTCTCCCGCCATGGCCATTTCGTCGCAGCTGTAGAAACAACCGCTGATGGCACCAGCGCCAAGTCCCACCCCTAGGAGGGCGGTGGCGATGGTTGTCCAAGAAATGCTGTCGACCGGCGTGCTCATAATGTCCCTCAACCCCTGACAAAAACTCTCTGAGAATCGACCGCTGCTCGTCCGCCGGCGGCAAGCACTTGCAGCTCATCACCTGGCAGCAGCTTCGGCACAGTGGCATTGCAAGCCAGGTGCCAGCATTTCGTCGGCCCGTGAGAACCGACACTTGCCCGACCGGCACGCAACGAGATAGGGCTTTCAAGTCGTCGCTGTGCCGGGCTGTGCCACTGGGCCGCGCTGCCGCCGAGGCCCGCTGAGAGGCGGACAATTGCGCTTCTAGTGTGACAGCCATGTCATGATATCTCTCTGCGCAAACGATGGACAGCGGCTACTCGGGGCGGAATGGCCCTTGCATCGAGCCAGCTCGATGCGGGAGGAGCGCCAGATGCATGACCTGTTGTTGCGGAGTGGGTGGCTGTGGGTCGCCCTGCTAGTGGCCTGTAATCACCCCGTCGACCCACCGGTCAGCACCTTTGATGGAGGGGTCGGAGGCGACGGCGTCGGACCATGTGGCGGGCCGGCAGATTGTCCCGGCCTGGACAGCGCCTGCCGCTACCGAACCTGCGAAGCTGGGGTCTGCGGTTTCGCACAGCCCGCCGCAGGTGCCCCTTGCGAGGACGGCGGCCAATGCGACGGGAGCGGGAGCTGCACAGCCAAGCTCGACGGCTCAGCCTGCAGCAGCGCCACCGACTGCGCCAGCGCTCACTGTGTCCAGGGCATCTGCTGCGACACCGCTTGCGATGGCTCATGCGAGGCCTGCAGAGGCGAGATGACCGATGGTCCGAGCGGCACCTGCAGCCTCGTCATCGCCGGGACCGACCCCTACGGTCATTGTGCCCCCTCGGGAACCTGCGACGGCGCCGGTGAGTGTCTGGAGGGGAACTGATGGCTGCGGTTTCGCACGAGAGCCCCGCCGCGCCACGAAGCACTCAGCGAATTTTGACCCCGCGGGCAACAATCTCCTGAACCCCAGAGGCGGAGGCGCGCGCGGCCTCGTGCGTGGGGCGGAAGCGGAAACGAGAAGGGCGCTCGAGCTCCGACTACCCCAATGCTCTAGGTGGGCTCGCCTCGAGCTTGGCCACCACCAGCGCCCCCATGGGCATTGCGACTACCCCTCGTCGTCCTGCGACCGGAGGGCATCGCGGAGGGTGCGGCCCAGCTCGTGGAGGGTGTAGGGCTTGTGGACCACGCCAACAAAACCGTGCTCCCGGTATCGGGCCATCACCGGGTCGTCCGAGTAGCCGCTGGACACGATCGCCACACACTCTGGATCGAGAGCGAGCAATCGCTTCACGGCGATCTTCCCGCCCATGCTCCCTGGTACGGTGAGGTCCAGGATGACCGCATCGAAAGGCCGGCCCTCGTCGCTGCGACGCCGGTAGGCGTCCAGAGCCTGCTGTCCATCTGCGACGAAAGCCACCTCGTAGCCCAGCTCAGCGAGCATGAGCCCGACGACGTTTTGCACCATCTGGTCATCATCCATGACGAGGATGCGGCCGTGACCGCGGCAGGGCTCGCCTCCCTTGGGCTCGTCGACGACCACGCCCTCCGGCTCGGCAGGAAGATCGATGACGAAGCAGGTCCCGCCAGCGGAACCGGATGACTGCAGATGAATGGCGCCGTCGTGCCGCTTGATGATGGCATGGGCCGTTGGAAGACCAAGTCCCGAGCCGCTGGGCTTGGTGGTAAAATAGGGATCGAAGATCAGGGGCAAATCGGCCTCGTCGATGCCAGCGCCCTCGTCCTGAATAGTGATGCGGATGCGTGCCCCGCCCCCGACCTCCTGCCCGGCGGAAGAGACGTTTTCGATACGGACACGCACGATGCCGCCATCGGGCATCGCCTGATCGGCGTTGATGAGGAGGTTGTGGAAGACTTGGCTCATTTGCCCCACGTCGACCGGAGCGGGCCAAGGCGGAGCCGGCACGTCGAACTCGCAACGGACGTTCGAGCCGTGAAACACCAAACTGGCAGCCTCCCGGGCAAGCTCCTCGATGGCGGCCGTCCGCTTGATGGGCTCCCCCCCTCGGGCGAAGGCCAATAGCTGGCGGGTGATCCCCGCCGCCTTCTGCGAAGCGTTCTCGGCGACGTCCAGCCGCAAGAGGGCCACCGAGTCTGCAGCGAGCGACCTCTTGGCCAGGCCGATGCTGCCGTAGATCGCAGTCAGCAGGTTGTTGAAGTCGTGCGCCAATCCGCCTGCGAGCAGCCCGAGTGACTCGAGCTTCTCTCGCCGTTGAACATCCTGCTGCAGGGCCCGGCGCTCGGTGACGTCCCGGCTGTTGACGACGATGCCGGCCACCCGGGGGTCGTCCAGGAGGTTGTTCATGGTGCCCTCCTGCACCCGCCACGAGCCGTCCTGGTGGCGGACGCGACACTCCATGCGCATGGGCGTCCTGGGATGAGCGAGCAGCTCGGCGAGCAAGTCCCCAAGGCCAGCCAGATCGTCGGGGTGAACCGAGTCGAAGGCATTGGTGCCGATCAACTCCTCCGCCGACTGTCCCCGGAGCCGTTCCGCCGATGCGCTCACCCATCGCACGGTCCCCTCTCGGTCGGTGACGAAGATCACGTCCTCCGAGTTTTCCAGCAGCGCGCGGACGTGGGCCTCGTTGCCCCGGATCGCATCGAACAGCTGGGCGTTGCGAATGGCGAGCGCCAGGCGGGATGCGAGGAGATCCAGCAACTGACGATCTGATGCCGCGATGCCGTCGACTTGATGGGTCGCGCAGTTGAGCGTGCCCAAGCAGAGATCCTCGACCACCAGCGGAACCATATAGGCACAGCGGACCCCCGCAGCGAGCAGCTTTCGGTCGAGCTCCCAGCGCCGCTCGTCCGCTTCGATGTCCGGGCGATACATCGGCTTGCGGGTGCGGATGACCTCGGAATGAGGAACCCCCTCGGCGGGCACGAAGGTTCCGGTGGGCAGCGGTCCTTCGACATCGGGAACCCGGATCAACCTGAGGCCATCGCCCTGCTCACCACGAAGCGCGATGGATACTCGTGGCGCCCCTACCGAACCGCGGATGTAGTCCAGCGCGTTCTGCAGCACACTGTCCAGATCGGGCTCGAGCACCCGTTTCGAGAAGCCAGCCAGCGCGTCGAGCACCCGCCGCTTCGCCACCAGATCCTCCTCGGTACGCTGCCGCTCGGTGATGTCTCGGATGATGACCAGATCCGCGGGGCGGCCCCGATACTGGATCATCGCCGCCGAGGTCTCGCAGTAGGTGCGCGAGCCGTCCTTGGCGATCATGTGAAGCAGGAAAGTCTGAGGCACCTCGACGCCTGCCAAGCGGTCTTCGTAGCGGCGGCGGACGGCCTCCTGGTCCCCTTCATCTACCAACTCGAAGAAGCTGAGGCCTTGTGCCACGTCCTGCTGGGTGTACTGGAACGTACGACGGAAGGCGGCGTTGACGAAGGCGTAGCGACCGTCCTGCAAGACGACGATCGCATCAGGGCTCGCCGCAACGAGCTGTTGGCAGAGCTCGATGCTCTCGTCATTCGACATAGCGAACGGCGCGCTCTGTTCCTCGCTGGCCACCCCTGCGCCCCTCCTCACTGAACCCGAACCGCAGCATCAAACCCTAGGCCAGCTGTTCAGCAATGCCAATCCACAGGTCATCTGGTCGGTGCGAAGCGAGCCACGGCGTGAGGCCGTGAGCTCGCTGGCGGCACCCCCGGCTCGCAACGTCAGCTCACCAAGGAACCGCGCGGTGTGGCGAGAACCATCGCGCAGCGCTCCGGCGTCATCAGCTCTCGCAGTCTAGGGTCGATCAGCAGCACCACGGGTGCCACCTGGGCGTCGTCAACCGGCCACCATAGACCCAGGCGAGCCCCGATGATCTCCCAGGCCCGCTCGTCTTGGCCGCGGTCAACCAGCACCTGCGCCGTCTCGACGGCCTGGTCGAAGCCCATGACCTCAGGGGCTTGGAAGAATCGCGTCACGATGTCGTCAGGCTGTCGATAGGCCCCCGCCAGGGCGAACCGGTGGCGCGTTAGATCGTCAGGCTTGTCTTTCAGGCTTGGCTGCAGAGTCAGCAGGTTGTCGAGGGCGTCACGATAGGCCTGCTGGTCGATTTCGCTCTCGACACCGCCGAAGACAGGGATCAGCTCGTGAGGTGGGCCGCCTTCACGGTCTGCATAGTCCGCCAACGACCTCAGGGTGGTTCCAAGATGTTGACGACCGTGCTCACAAGTCTCACTCCGGTCCAGCTCGCTTAGCCCGTGGCGCGCAACCCCCCCTATCTTTGCCCAGGGCTCGCCCTCCTGTCCGGCCCGGCCCAACAGCTGCACCATGTCGTCGAACACATTCGCCGCGTAAACGGCGGTCGGCTCGGCAATGAGCTTGGCCGCGTTGCTGACGACCCGGTCCCAGTCACCACGAAAAGCGCTCAGCTCAGCCAGCGACGCCGCTGCCGCCGCGCTCCCCGCTTCGACCATCCGACTGAACGCTGCGATGGCCGACCCCGTTCGCCCCGCCAGCGCGGCCTCACTGGCCGCTATCAGCGCCGCGGTCGTCGCCTGGTCCACTTTGCGCATCTGGCTCACTGGGGTTCGGCCTGCTGGCGTCGCAAATGATGACAAATGCTCTGGATGAAAGGACTCTCGTCCTCAGGATCCAGACTATCGAGCTTGCCAGCGAAGAGGATCTTTCCCTGGTCCAACACGGCGACCCGATCCCCGATGCCCATGGCCTCCCACGGGTCGTGGGTCACGTAGAGCACCGTAGCCCCGACCTCGTGAAAGAGCGTTGAGAAGAGCTCGAGCAGGTCATCCCTCAGGCGGACATCCAGGTTTGCCAGGGGCTCGTCCAGCAGCACGGCCTCCGGTTCGAGCACCAGCGCCCTGGCGATGGCGACTCGCTGCTGCTCTCCGCCCGAGAGCTGACCTGGGTAACGCTCAGCCATACCCGCAAGGCCGACGCGGTCGAGAATGCGGATCGTGCGGCGACGCTCCTCGTCCCGACTCACGCCTTTCGATCGCAGACCAAATGCCAGGTTGGCCGCCACGGTCAGGTGCGGCCACAGTGCGAGATCCTGAAAGACCACAGCCAGGTTTCGCTCCTGTGGAGGAGTCAGAACAGCTCGGCCCTTGCTCACAGTTTGGCCGCGAAGTCTGATGACGCCCTGGTCCGGCGTCATGAATCCCATGATGAGTCGCAGCAGTGTCGATTTGCCCGAGCCGGAGGGGCCGAGTAGCGCTAGCACCTCACCTGGCTGGACGTCCAGGGACAGGTTATCGAGAATGGCGGTCGACTCGTAGCGAAGCGTCACGTCCTCCAGTGCAATGATGGCGCTCACATTAATCTCCTCGTCCGCAGGCAGAGTCCACCAAGCGCGAGTACCGCGGCCGTCAGGCCGACATGCAGGACCGCCAGCGCGGCAACCACCGTCTCGGGCCCGTTCGCTTCCAGCGTGAAGATGCGGACCGGCAGGGTCTCACCTCCAGGGGGATAGAACATCACGACCGTCTCCAAGTCCCGAAGGCAGAACACCATCACCAGCAGCCACGCTGCGATAATCCCGCGCCCATGCATCGGCAGGACAATCCGGCTCAGGCGCCGAAGGTAGCCGCCACCGAAGATAGTTGCCGCCTCGTCGTAACTTGGTGAGCTCCGGCTCACCACAGCAGCAACGGTGCGCAGACCAATGGCCGAATAGCGAGCGGCGAGTCCGACCACCAGGATCGCCGCTGTCGAATAGACCAGCTGCGTGGCTCCGCGATTCCAGGTTGCCATGAGGCCCACGCCCAAGACCGCAGCTGGGGTGAAGAAGGCCAACATCGCCACGCTGTCGAGCAGCGTGCTCCCACGCTTGCTGCGTGCCAAGCGAATGCCAATGACGATCCCTAGGGCGGTGACCACGGTAGCGGCAAGAACGGCCACCATTAGACTGTTGGTCAGGCTTCCTCCCAACCAGCGGCTTGTCGCCAACCACCCTCCGCTGCTCGCCTTCATCGACAGCGCAGCGATGGGAGCAACGGAGACGCCACACAAGATCCACACCCCTGCGCTCACGGGCCACCTGAAGCGACCGAGATGAACCATGCGCCGCTCGTTGGTGCGGACACCAAGGGAGGCGAAGGAACGCCGCCCAATGAAGCGACGGTCGAGCAGCAGCAACAACAGTGCGAGCACGAGCAGCGGAATCACCAGCGCGAAGGCCTCGCCTGGAGAATAGTTAGCGCCACCAAGTCGGGTGAATACGGCGGCCGGATAGGTCCGCACGCGCAAGAACATCGGCACGCCGACCTCGGAGATGCTCAGAGTGAAAACAACCAGAGCCGCAAGGCTAATCGCCGGCCGCGCGAGCGGGATCAGTATTCCCATGACGACGCGCCTTGGCCTGGCGACCGCTCGCGCCGCCTCTTCGAGCGACGGATCGATGCCTCGCAGGCCGATCAGGGTGAGACCCGTCACCACCGGAGAGAACACGAGCCCAAGAGTAGCGATGGCTCCTGTCCGGCTGAAAAGGTAGCCCGAGGTAGCCACCGACCCCAGCGGCCCTTGCCGGCCGAATAGATGGAACCAGCCCAGCGCGACGAGAAACGGGGGCAAGAAGAGCGGAAATCCGTGTAGGAGAAGTGCCGCATGGCGGCCAGCTACGTCGGTCTTGCCGAGCAGTGACCCTAGCGGGACACCGATGATGAGGGCGACTGCGGTGATCGCTAGCGCGAAGCCGATGGTCTCGGCGAGCAGCACCCAAGTGCGCGGGGCAAGCAGCGTGGCTTCGACCTGTGCCAGCCCCTCGGCACCAGCCAGCAACTCAGCGGCAAGAACAATGAGTGGCAGCAAGCACAGGACCAGCAGGCACGCTGCCGCCACCATGGAGACCAGTGGCTCCTCCAGTCTCTTCCATTGGCTCCTCAGAACCCCACCCACTCTCGCAACCACGGCTCTATCCTGCCCATCGTCTTGGCCACCGTTGGATAGTCTATCTTCATCGCTCGGACGTCCTCAGCTCGGCGAATACCCACCGGTGTCTCCACCCCCTTGCGCAATGGCATATGGGCGGCAGCTTTGGCCATCCGACGCTCCACCTCCGCCTCGAGCAGGCAATCGATCAGGCGCCGGCCCGCTTGCGAATGGGGGCTGTCCCTGATGAGTACCACCGAGGTGGGCATGAAGAGGGTCCCGATTCCATCCTGGTCAGGGTACACGACCGACACCGGAGCGCCGGACCGAAGGGCCTGGTAGGCATCGTCGGTATCCGTCAACCCGAAGGCAACCTCACCGGCGACCACCAGTCGCTTGACCTCGCCGTTCGAACTGGCAATGCGCACCTCGTTTTCCCTGAGCGAGGCCAGAAAGCGCCGTGCCTCCTCATCGCCCCATGAGGCGAATAGCGCCGCCACGTGCATGGTCGTCGTGCCGAAAAGCGGGTTGGCGATGGCGGTCTGCCCACGCCAGCGCGAATCGGCGAGATCCCGAATGGACCGCGGCATCCCTGCATCGCCACCCTGGTCGGTATTCACGAGCAGCACCCGTGCCCGCGCCGCGAAACCAGTCCAGGCCCCGTCCTTGGCCCTGAACGCCTCGGGCAGCTCGACCGCAGCCGGTGAGGCATAAGCCTCCACCTGCCCGCGGTCGATGAGCACGAAGGGGCGCACGGGATCGTTCGACCAGAACACGTCAGCTTGCGGCTGGCCGGCCTCGGCGATCAGACGGTTGAGCACTCCGGTGCTCTTGGTCTCCTCGGTGTCGAACACCGCCTTCACTTTCAGGCCCGTGGACGCCTCGCAGTATTGGAAGATGGGTTCGGAGAACACCTGGTCCACCGACGTGTAGATGACGACGACATCGGTATCGGACCACCCCGCACAGCCTCGACAGCCATGCCCAGCCATGAGTGCTAGAACGGCAATGACGACCACCGAGACTTGGGCTGGCCGGGTCGAGCTCCTCATGGTCGTTCGCTCGAAGACGCCGCCTCTCTCACCGAGAGATCGTCGAAGTGAGTTTGTGCGTCCGCCTTGGTCCATAGGCCGATCTGCCCGGCGTCGGAGAACGTCCCGTCCTGTCGGTCGAGATGTTTCGTGCCGTCGAGGAAGCACTCGGTCTGATCTCCTCGCATCGTGATCCGCAAGGTGTGCCAAGCGTCGTGGTCGATCCGCACCGTCGCGCTCTCGATCATCTGCCGCCGACCGTCGACCACCGTGTAGAGGCGGAGGTTATCCTCAAGAGGATTGTAGCGAGCAATGTAGTAGTTGCCTGCATCGCGGGCGCGCCACACGAGCCCTCCTCCTTGGTCGATGCGGCCTGCAACCGAGCGTAGCCGGACCGAGAGGTCAACGTCTCGATAGCTAGTCCCCTTGGCCAGCACGAGGTTGAAGACAGCCTTTGCGCTGCTGGCCGATTGCGCCAAAATGGGCGAGCCACTGGGCCCGGACTCGTCGTGGCTCAACTGCCATTGGCCCACGACTGAAAGAAAGTCGGGCGGCAGCTGCCCCAGCGGCCCTTCGTCGAAGCTCCAGCTGCGCGCGATACTCGAGGCGCGCTCAGGGGAGGCGCTTGGCTTGGGCGGGCTCTTTGCAGGAGCCGCAGCCAGGGGATCGCCAGAGGAAAGGGCGGGCTCAGCCTTGGGACCCGGTGGCGGATGGCGCTCGACGGCTGCTCCATTCAGCGCACCGCTGCACCCGCAATGCGCGAGGGCAAACAACACCCACGCTAGCTGGAAACCTGTCATATGAACCGCTCCTCCAAACGCCCATCAGGTGTGGCTGAAAGGCCCCTCGCCGACGCGCAAGTGCTCGGAGGTCTTACCAGCACATCATATGGACAGACGTTCTTTCGTACATGGGCACATGCGCGCCCCCTGACATGGACTGACTGGTCACGAGGAAGCCAACGGGATCGCCAGGACTGATCCGGTACCAGTCGTTGTTCGGTCCCCAATCATCGAAGAACCCGTACTTCTGATGCTGTGATGACTCGCAACCCAAGTAGTCCGCGATCTGGGCAACCCAAACGCCGGCGTCCTGGTAGATTACGAAGAACTCGCTACAGGTGCTCCCATCACCAATCCAGCTGCCAGGCTGGTTGAAGTTGAAGTAGAGCCACGCCCCTACGACATCGACGGTCAACCCGCTCATCACAGGCCAACTGGTGGCGTTACCGCGACCACGCCACTCCACCACCTGAGAGAGATCGAAGGGCTCATCGAGGCAATCGAGGCAGCCCGCTTCGTCGCAGGTGAGGGACTCGGTGCCACTGCAGGCCCAGGTCCCACAGGTATTGCACGGGCTGCCCAGGGTGTTGCTCAAGGTAGTGCAACCACCGCAAGTGTTGGGAGGCTGCTGCTCGCATATCAGGCTGTCGTCATCGTCGGCGCATACCCACGTTCCGCAAGTGCCACAGGGGCTCAGCAGCTCATGGCTGAGGATTGCGCAACCGCCGCATGCATTGTGGCCTGGCTCGCTGCAGGCCAACCCGTCTGATCCGCCCGGTTTTGCCGCCAAGCCCGCGCCGGTGGCGTCACCGTCGTCGATTGGACCGTCGTCGATCGGACTGTCGTCGATCGGATGGTCTATTGACGATCCACCATCACCGATCTCCCCCAAACACCCCACAGAAGCGAAAATCGCTGTTGAAACCGCTAGAATGACTAGGGTCTCGAGTTGCATTCCGGTTGTCAGTGGTGGCTGTTTGACCATCTCCACTGACAGGCCAAGCAAGAAGCGGTCCGATGGTCGCTCAGCTGGAGGTGCTCTCGCCTGCCGCCCGGAACTCGTTGACGAACTCCATGACCTCGTCGAAGACAGCCTCGGCTTCCATGTCCTGCATCATCTCGTGGCCACTTTGCTCGAACCACAGGATCTGGCGCAGCGGTGAGCTGACTTTCTCGTAGATGATGTTGGCCGACTCAGGAGCGACCACCTGGTCCTTCTTCGATTGCAGGATTCGAATCGGGACGTGGACCTCGTGCAGCCGCTCGGCGATCTCTTGGGAGTAGTCGTAGAGCGAGGCGAAGGCGTCGGTGGCGAACTTGGGATAGTTGGTGCATTTCTTCGCCAGCTCCTGGTCGTGGAACGACTCGGGCGAGGGCCAGTAGCGCACCATCTTGGCCAACACGCCGGTCAGCTTGGCGAGCGGATCCTTGAACTTGAGGCTCGCCGCGACGGTGACCACGCCGGCGATGACGTCCGGGTGGCGCATGGCGAGCTCGAGGGCGATCAGACCGCCCATGGACAAGCCCACCACGACCACGTGATAGCCCTGGTTCCAGAGTTTGAGCAAAGCTCGGTCGGCATCCACGTACCAGTGCTGCGCGGTCACGCCGCGCATGTCCTGGTAGCGGGTGCCGTGCCCTCGCAGGACGGGACGCTCGTAGGGGATGCCGGCCTTTTCCAAGTAGGGCAGCAGACCATCGACGGTGTCGGTCGACGACGTGAAGCCGTGGAGCAGCAGCACCGCGAGCTTGTCGTGACGTTGGGGCGCTGGGATAGGCACCTCGATGGGCGCGTAGTTGCTGCGATGGTCGACGAGCTTGGAGATACGTCGCATCAGCTCAGCGGTCAGCTCCCGAATCAGCTCCTTGGTGGGCTCTTGGTCATAGTAGGGCGACAGGTCCATCGGCTCACCAAAGCGAATGCGCACCGGGGTCGAGCCGGGCATGCGCAGCACCTCGAGGCGCGGATAGATCTCTGGCGGGAAGGCGCGGCCCGTGCCGGACACGCCAATAGGCACGATCGGGACGCGAGCGCGGAGGGCGAGCCGGACGGCGCCGGTCTTGCCTTTGAGCAGGCCGGTCTCGGGATCGACAGCTCGACGGGGCACGTCCTCTTCGCCGGGGATGGTGCCCTCGGGATAGACGGCCACCGCCTGGCCCCCTCGCAACGCCTCGGTGATCGCGTCGAGGGCCTCATTGTCACCGCCGCGCTTGACGAAGACCGATTGGGACAACTCGATGAGATGACGCAGCACCGGCCACTCGCGAAACTCGCTCTTGGCCATGAAGTGCACCCGCCGCGGACAGGATGCGCCGAGCACCTGCACGTCGAGCCAGCTCTGGTGGTTCGAGGCGAGCACCACGCCGCCCTCGGTTGGGACGTTCTGCTCCCCCTTCACTTCGAGCTCGTTGAGCAAGTCGAACTGGGCCCGCATCGCGCCGAGAATGACGCGGTAGCTCACATCCGAGACCTTGTCGAAGGCATCGAGGCCCCGCACCGCACCCATGACCACGTCAAGGGCGCGGTCGACTGGGAAGAGCACCGCTTCAGCAACCTGCTGTCGTCGATCCGTCATGGGCTAGTCTCCATCGGGCCCCCTAAGTGGATAACGCGGCGCGTCATAGCACAGCCAGACCACGGCGGGGCAGGAGCGTGCTTCCGGTCGACCCGGCTGCTGTGGCCTCCCGGCCTAGTGACTCTCGCGCCCGTCCCGCTCGAGCCTCGCGCGCCCCCAACAGGAGCTGCCGTGGCCACCCTGGCACGCCTCGTCGAGCAGCCGAATCGCCCGCTTGCGTAGCGCTGCTGCGCGCTCCGGATCGCTTGCGGCCAGCTGCTCGGCGAGCCGTGCGCAGCCGCTGGCGTAATACAGCTCGCAACTTCGGCCGACCGCCGCTTTGGCGATCGCAGCGTTGTGCGTCGGAAAGCGCGCATCCGCCGCCAGCAGACCGAGGTCGAAACACGCCTGGCCATGGCCGGCCTTGCATGACTCACCAAGTCGCTGCAGCCACGGGTTCAGCAGTGCGCGGATCTGTCGCTCCGCTGTCGCCACAGCGGCGGGCTCGACTTCTCGCGAGACCTTGGGATGACGCTTGGTCAGCTCGATGTCCGCACAAGCCGCGCTGGTGTCTCGGTCTGGACAGCTATCGCAGCAAAGTCTCTCGTAGTCAGCCCACAGGCGGCAATCCAAACAGCCCCCGTGCATGTCCGACTCGCCCTCGCACTGGTCGCAGGCGAAGGGCCGGGTCGGCAAGGCCGCCACAGCCAGTTGGCGACACCCAGCCAAGTCGCCGCGAGCGCAACCGAGCCCCGCCGCATCCGCCGCCAGCTTGCCGTCCCCTCCCTGATCGCGCAGAGCCTCGGCCAGCATCGTGCACGGCCGCGCAAAACCAGCCTTGCAAGCACGCCCGAGCCGCTCGACCACCCGCTCCGCTGCATCCGGTCGCTGCGACGGCACCGACACCCGATAGTAAATTGCGGACCGAAAACAGGCATAACGATAGCCCGCCTCACAGGCCTGCTCGAACAGCGCAAACGCCCGCGCCCCGTCTCGCGGCATCCCGCCGTCGTCATCGAGCAAGAGCCCAAGCTGAAAACAGCTCCGATGGTCGCCCCCCTGACACTCGCGGTCGAGCACGACCGCCCGGGGCGGCAAGGGCCGGTCGCGTCGCGCCCCACCAGTCCGCATCATGCCCTCGAAGTGATAACAAGCGCGGGCGTCGCCCCCATCCGGACCTGCGCACCGGTCCTCAAAACCGCGAGCCGCTTTGCGCTGACTCTCATAGTCGTCCGCCCCCTCCAGCACGATCAGGGCTCGCAGCCCATCGGCCTGCGGCAGCGGCGCCGGCTGGGGCAGCGGCACCGGAGGGGCACCTCGTCCTGATGGCGCCCCAGTCGGACCGGCCGACGAGCACCCTAGCGCGAGCACCATGGCCAACCCGACGACCACCGCCCTGCGACCCGCTCGGCCTACTACTCCCATCGCTGGGACGTGACGATACTGCAGCCACCAATGACGGCGCTACGAGCATCTGCGCTGGTAGTCCAGAGAGCAGGGGCGCCCCCGAAAAAAGGCCCGGCTGCCCTAGCCGCCGCCCGGACTGCCTGGGGCCAGGAACAACGCCGGGAGGTTGGCCGCGTAGAGGGCGGCCGCGATGGTCAGGGCGATGACCATGCGCCACAGCGCAGTGCGCTGCTGGAACGGGGGGATCAGGAAGGATGCGAGCCCCCCAGCCAGGGCCGACAGCAGGTGCATCGCGCTGACCATAGATCCCGTGATCCGCTCGCCGGTGAAAGCAACCACCAGCAGCGCGACGAGCAGCAGCACAGCACCGAGAGCACCGATCGTCTTGTCTCGCTGACGAGACCGGGCTGCCGCTTCTCGTTGCTCTTGCTCCTGCCGCTTACGCCGCCGGCGGGATGGACGACGGGCCGACCGGTCCCGGGCCGGGCGCTCCTCG